>WJJR01000092.1 GCA_014729565.1 Candidatus Zixiibacteriota bacterium
GGATTGGTCCAACTGCTGCGGAAGCACAGCCAGTTTGTCGTCGTGGGCGAAGCCGCCGATGGTGAGCAGGCGGTGGAAGCGGCCAGTCGTCTGCGTCTCGATGTCGTGATCATGGCCGTCAGCATGCCGAAGCCCAGCTCAGCGTGAATATGTAAAGCCGCGTAGCGGCGCTTATGTGTGTGGCGCCACGTTCATAGTCCGCTTCGGCGGGCTTCTTGTATTTTAACACCCGGCTTCAGCCGGGTGTAACGAGTCCACCACATACTTTTTCCAAAACCGTTTTAACGGTTTTTTGACTTCCGGTGGTAAGTTCACCCCACATACTCACGCCGAGCTGGGGCTCGGCGCTCCAGAGGCTCGGCGGTCCGTTTCGGTGCTCCGGGGTACGGTGCTGTACCGTTCCGCCAATGCAAAAAGGGACGCATGCGCTGCGCCCCTTCGGATGCTATATGCAAAGCGGCAATCGGCCGCTTATGACTTATTCGACTGGTTGGCCGCGACTTCTTCGGGTTTTTCGGCCTTGGGTTGCTGCTGTTGATCCGGCTGTTCGTCAGCGGGCTTGGAATCGTCGCCGGAGGATTCGGCCTTCTTCTTCGATTCCTTTTCCTGCTGCTTCGGCTGTTCTTTCTTTTGTTTGCCGGCTCCCTTTTTGGGATCGATGATCAGCGACATCCGGCGCCCTTCCATGCGGACGCTGCTTTCGGGCTGGCCGACGTCGGACAGCATCTCCTTGATGCGCTCCAGAATTTGATAGCCGAATTCGGTGTGGGTCATTTCGCGGCCGCGGAATTCGACATAGGCGCGCACCTTGTGGCCATCCTGAAGGAACTCGCGCAGGCGGTTCGTCTTGAACTGGATATCGTGCTCGTCGATCTTCGGACGATACCGCATCTCCTTCATCTGCGTCGACTGCTGACGCTTCTTGGCCTTCTTCTGATTTTTCGCCTCTTCGTACTGGTACTTGCCGAAATCAAGGATGCGGCAGACCGGCGGACGTGCGTTGGGAGAAATCTCGACTAAATCCAGACCTTCGTTTTGCGCCATCTGCAGCGCTTCGCGGGTGTCCAAGATTCCGAGCTGTTCCCCGTCGGAGCCGATGACACGGACCTGGGGGATACGGATCCGCCGGTTCACTCGCAATGAGGGTTCCGGACGGCTGTAGCGTTTACGTCGAATAGCTATGGAGACATACCTCCTCGGAGCTGCGCGCTCCGATGCGTGGTTCAGGTGCCTTCCGCGTCGGCGCTGATTGACGTACCGTCAACGCCGGGGCGATTCTCCGCACGAATCCGTGCGGCAAACTCGTCGACCGACATCGTCCCGAGATCCCGCCGTCCGTGAGCGCGGACCGACACCGTGTGGTCCTGGGATTCACGATCCCCAACAATTAACATATATGGAATCTTCTGCATCTCTGCTTCACGGATCTTCAACCCAATCTTCTCCGGCCGCGCGTCAACGTTGACACGCACGTCGGACGATTTGAGTTCATCCGCGAGGGCATAGGCATAATCTTCCACTTTCTCTGTAACAGATAATATGATCGCCTGTTCCGGCGCAAGCCAGACCGGGAAAGTCCCCGCGTGATGCTCGAGCAATATGCCGAAAAACCTTTCAAGCGAACCGAGCAGTGCCCGGTGCACCATCACCGGACGGTGCTTCTGACCGTCGGATCCGATATAGCTGAGATCAAAACGTTCCGGCAAATTGAAATCGAACTGAATCGTGCCGCACTGCCACGATCGTCCAATCGCATCGCGCACGTGCAGATCGATTTTCGGTCCGTAGAACGCGCCCCCGCCCTCGTCGACGTCATACGTGTGGTTGCCCTGTTCCAAAGCGTGACGCAGTGCGTTCTCGGCCATCTCCCAGTCGGCGGGTTCGCCGATCGCTTTCTCCGGACGGGTCGACAGGCAAATGCGCACGTCGGGGAAACCGAACGCGGTGTACATACTCAACGAGAAATCGAGCACCGTGACGATTTCCTCTTCGACCTGGTCGCGCCGGCAGAAGATATGGGCATCGTCCTGTGTGAAGCCACGCACACGGAATAAGCCGTGCAGCACGCCGCCGCGCTCATAACGATAGACCGTGCCGAGTTCGGCCCAGCGCATCGGCAGATCGCGATACGAACGCAAGTCCGACTGGTAGATCAAAATGTGGAACGGGCAGTTCATCGGCTTGAGCTGATGCGGATTGTTCTCGACTTCGAACGGTGGATACATGTTTTCCGCATAGAAGCCGGTATGGCCCGATTGCTCCCATAATCCGAGCCGCGCGATATGCGGTGAGTAGACCAGCTCGTAGCCCGATTCCTCGTGACGTTTGTACCAGTAGTCCTCAATGCGTCGGCGGATGAATGCGCCCCGGGGATGCCAGAGTACAAGCCCCGCCCCGGAATTCTCATCAATCGAGAAGAGTTTGAGTTGCTTTCCGAGACGGCGGTGATCGCGGCGTTCGGCCTCTTCCCGGCGGTGCATGAAGTCGGAGAGCAGCTTCTTGTCGGGATAGGCGACACCATAAATACGCTGCAACTGCGGATTGCCCTCGGCATCACGCCAGTAGGCGCCCGCAATATTCAGCAGCTTGAACGCCTTGATTTTCCCCGTCGAGGGGATATGCGGACCACGGCACAAGTCGAGGAAACGCGAACTGGTGTAATAGCTGATTTGCTCGCCCTCTTCCTCGAACTTGTCGAGCAGTTCGAGTTTGTACTGCTCGCCGCGTTCGCCGAAGATTTGGCGGGCCACATCGAGATCGCACTCGTTGCGCTTGAACGGCGCGTCCTCGGCGATGATTTCGCTCATGCGTTCTTCGAACTTCTCGAGATCCTCCGGCGTGAACGGTTTGGGCGGATCGAAATCGTAGTAGAAGCCCTCTTCGATCGGCGGACCGATAGCCAGCTTGGTCCCGGGGACCAATTCGGTCACGGCCTGCGCCATGACATGAGCCGACGAATGCCAGAACACCTCGCGTCCTTCGGGATCGGCGAAGGTGAGAATCTGGATGGGTCCGCTTTCGTCGAGCGGCGCACGGAGATCGCGCACGCTGCCGTTGAGCTTGATCGCCAGGGCGTCCCGGGCCAGCTTCTTGCCGATCGAGGCGGCGATATCGTATCCGGTCGTCCCCGGCGGATACTCGCGTTCGGAGCCGTCGGGGAGCGTTACCGTGATCGTACCTTTTGATGCTTCAGTGGTCTTCATAACTCTTAACCTAATACGTGAGAAGCTACACCATGTTTTCGGTGTCGACCGGCCCTGCTGATGTTCGATGGAGTATGGCCCATGCCCACAATGACGGGCCCGAAGAGGCACATGGTGGGCGATACTGGAATCGAACCAGTGACCTCTTGCATGTCAAGCAAGCACTCTAACCATCTGAGCTAATCGCCCCACCAGCATCAGGCAATGATATTCGGTTCTCTCGGTTAGCGCAAGTCCTTTGCGCTGACCAATTAATGGACTTGATTGATCTGTGGACTGAGTCGGCGGTGGCGCCTCATCCCTTGAGCATTTCCAGGAAGATCTCGGAGCGGCCGAATTCGGCCATGACCAGCGAGCAGACATCGGCCAGAGACTCCTCGTGGACACCGAATTCGGCGGCCACATCCCAATTCATAATGGGCACGACCTTCTGATTCACCGGGCGCGAATCCATGGTCCAATGGGCCAAATAGTCGGCCACGTGGACGACCTTGGCCAAACGGTTGTTTTCACCGTCCGGGACGTCCAAATCGTGGTGATGGCTGATCGCCTGGCAGAGCGCCTCGGGCAGGTTCCACCGCCCGGCGAGATACCCTCCAATCTCGCCGTGCGTGACACCCATGACCTCGCGCTCGACATGCTGGTCGTCGACCACCCCAAAATCGTGATGGCTGCTCACCCGCGCATACATCTCCGGGAGCTGCCACACGAGGATCATCTTGCCGATATCGTGGAGCAATCCCGCGCTGAATCCCTCTTCCCCGCCGCGCATGACCTGATCGGACAGTTTGAATCCGTGGAGGACACGGGCGGCCGATGCGGTGGCCAGCGAGTGGCGCCAGAAATTGTCCTGATATTCATCGTCGAGGTCGGCATTCTTGAAGGCATCCCCCATGGATGATGAGAGTACCAGCGAGCGGATCGCTTCCATACCCAGTGTCACCACCGCCTGACGCACCGACACGACCGGTTGTGAGAGGCCGTAGTAGGCCGAGTTGGCCATCCGCAGTACCCGCGCCGAGGTGCCCGGGTCTTCCGCCAGAATCTTAGCCACGTCGTAGGCCGACGCCTGGGGATTGGTCAGGACGCGATTGATCTGAGAGAATACCACCGGCGGAGTCGGCAGGCGGTCGATCTGGCCGATCAATTCGAGCACGTCGCCGCCCGACATTGTCCCCGACGGCATCTGGATCTCGTCGACACGTTTGCCGGTGGTCTGACTCGGTTGTTGGGTGGATTTGTCGGTTGATGCGTCGCCGGGTGATGGAGTTGCACGGCGCCATGTCACGGGTAATTTAGGACTCATGAGCGACAGAAACCCGGTTGCAGTTGACCCGCCTGTGGCGAGCGGAGAGCGTTCTGGACGGGCGCTCGACGGCGCCACGCCATCGTCAGATATCCCACTGATTCAGCAGGCGGTCGACCACGTCGGAGAGCACCCGATAATCGTCGTAGGCGCCCTGCTCGGTGTTGCGGCGGGCCTGCTCGACACGGCCCTCACGGACCTTGCCGTCGGAGCTGGCATTCAGATCACCATTGTCGATCAAGTCAGCCACCGTATTACGGAGGCTGGCGTCCTCGTGGAGGTCCGACACCTGCCGTTGGGGTGCACTCGGCTGAGCCGTTTGGGGCGTACCCTCCGATTCCCGTGTCTGACGGGTCTTGTCGGGGCGCTGTACGCTCTTCGGGTCCATGCCGGTCTTCCCAATGTGTCCAGAGTCGTGAATCGACGTCATAAGCCACCTATACCTCTCATTAGGTATATCGGCGTGAAAAGCCGGGGAATTACCCTTGGGTGATGGATTTGGGTGGACTGTAAGGCGAGGACATTGTTGGGACGATGGACGAACACACGTCGAGCTGGGGGTTCGACACTGCTCACCCTGAAGGGCTCGGCGGTCCCGGGTTGGCGGCGGTCCGGTGCTAGGGGCGCTGGTCGATGAATTGTGGTTCGCCGGCGGATTTGTTCATGCCGGAGAGGAGCATGCGGCCAACACCGATTTGGCCCAATTCGGTTTGGTACTCGGCCTTTTTGCGGGCGGCGATTTGGGCGCAATCGGCCACGACGTCCTGCGTGCGCTTGATCAGTTCGGTGATATTCGCCAGCGCGGCAGCCACCGGTGCACTGCGGATGACACGGTCGAATTCATCAGGGGACTGATCGCGCAGTTGGCGCAGCGTTTGTTCGCTCTGCTCGATGCGGGATTGGACGGCGGTGATTTCCTGCTGGATATCGGGAATGTCGCCCGGTGAGTCCTGCTGGAGTGCATCGCGTTGTTTATCGGTCAGGAAGAACAGTTCACGATAGAACGTGAGTTCATCGGCAATCGCATTGGTCAATTGTCGCTCTGGCGAAATGGAGGCGGTCATATCAATTACCTTCCCTGGCAAACGGATCGTTATCACGCATCAATGCAGAGCGGCGTGCGGTTCGGGTCAGGTGCCGGCGGTGCGGCCGGTGCGGGGACGGACAACGTATCGGGCAGTGTCTGCGCGGCCAAGCCATCCCATCCTTCCTTCAGGGTCGTCAACACCTCGATGCATTGGCGGGCAACCTCGGGATCGCGGCGCGCGTTGGCAACGCCGATTTGCTCGATGACATACGCGTAGAGCGACGCGAACTTGCCGGCCAATTCGCCGGCTTCAAAGTTCAGCGTGCCGAGCATGTGCACGACGATTTTGCGGGCGCGGTCGAATTTCTGCCAGCTTTGGTCGAAACGTCCGGCCTCGAGCATCTCGATGGCTTCCTTCAGAAATCGAATCGCTCCCTGATTGAGCATGAGGACAAGATCAATTTGCGACATGCCCATTACCTGGGAACGGCGGTACTCGGAGAGCTGTGGATTGGTCATTGTGTTCTCGTTCCTACTGCTTGCCGGTGATCTGTGACGTGTTGGACGATAGTTGCATGAGTTGCTGATCCAGGAACGAACTCTGCGATTGCAGATCGCTCAGGGTGCGCTCCAACTCAATGAACCGAGCAAAGAGCTTCTGACGTCGCACCTCAAGCCGTTCTTCCTGATCGGCGATCTGTGTTTTGATGTCGTCGATTTCCGCTTCGAGACCAGACGTACGGCGTGCCATCGAACCGGTCTCCGAGCGCGAGATTGATTCGACCGCTCGGTTGAGCCGTGCGGCGAAACCACGGGTAAAGGTGATGGTTGCATCGGCGAGCGGAGTGACGTCGCTTTGTTCCATCCGAACTTCGAGGCGGATGCCGGCGGTCGTGGCGTTGTCTTCCCTGCCGGTCAGCAACCGTCCCGACCCGGTGGCGGCTTCGCCGTTGATGGTGCCTTCGACGTCCCGTCCGGTGAGTACCTGCGTTCCCGAATCGAGTCCGAGCGCACTCAGTGCCGTGCTGCTGTCTTTCTGCATGGTGATGCGCGACGAGGACCCGTAGCTCCCCGACGTCAACTTGATGTATCCGGTGTCGCCGTTGTCGACCCACTCGGCGGTGACGCCGCGTTCGCCGAGGTTGGGATCGGCGTTGATCTTGCTCTGCAATTCCGAGGCGAGTTCGGCGCCGGTGTTGTACGTTTTCGCTGAGAGGACAAGATCCTGCGACGCAATACCATCGGCCACGAAACGCAAAGTATTGTTGGCCGTGGTCAACGTGAGCGGCGACAGCGATGGGTTGGCAATGGACTTCCCCTGCAAGACCGTTTTGGTCGCTGCCTGGGTGATGTTGACCTCATATCCGTCGCTCGTCTCGACCGCGTCGTCGCCGGCCGACAGGACACTGATCAACGAATTCGACGATGTGCCGGAGTTTTTGAACAGGTCGGCGACACTGTTGATGTCCTCGTTCAATGCATCATACAGCTCATTGGAGTTGACCAGCGTCATCAACCCGTTGGCGGCGGTTTGTATGCCGATCGAACGGAGCATGTTCATGCCTTTGGGCAATCCGTCGATAGCGCCATTCATATGGCTACGCAAACCGCTTTGCATCGCCAGCAGGAACTGGTCTCCGATGAGCAGGCCACCCTCTTCGGTATCCGGATTGTACTCGAACTGCTTGTCGATGTCCTTCATGACATCGTTGTAAGCGTTGAGGAACGTGGTGATGTTCGACTTCACCGTGTCACGATCGGTGTTGGCCGTGATCGTCAACGGAACAATCGTGTCCGTCTTCAATCGAATGGTTACGCCTTCGATGACGTTTTCGATTTCATTCGATGACGAGGTAACCACGATCGGTGACCCGCCGTTCCGGCTCGACCCGATGGACACCTGCGCATCACGCGCTTCCTGGAGCAATGGTGCAAACGTTTGGACCTGGAATTGTTCTCCGGCAACCAGCGTTCCGGCCCCGAGCGACACGGTCAGCCCATCGGCACCGTCGCCGGTGAGGGCGACTTCGGTGTCGGCGGCGTCGACGTCAATCGTTCCGGAATTGGTGCCATCGGTCCAGTCGAGCGTAATCGTTCCCGACCCGACGGTCTGCTCACCGCTGCCCGCGACCGTAAAGGTGTACGCTTTGTTGGTGCTGCCGGTATACGATGACCCAGCGCCGTGCGTCATCGCCGACGTGCCGGTGTGGTTGCCCACTGTTTCGACCGTATCAAACGACGCCGTGGTGAAGTCGGGAGCCGCGCCACCACTGAGATTACTGGTAACCGTTATCTGATTGTCGAGACCGGTCTTGTTCGCCGTGAGCACGAGCCGGTAAGCGTTGGCCGACGACCCATCACTGATGATACTGGCGGTGACACCCGCGTTCGCTGCATTGATCGCGTTTTTCAACCCCGTCAGCGTATTGTTGCCGGCATCGATGTTGATGGTCTGAGCGCTGGCTGTCCCGAGACCGATAGTAATCGTCCCGGTTCCCAAACTGGCCGTCGCGGGATCGTCGTATCCCTGCGATGCCACCTGGTGATTGGTCGCCAGCCGATCGACGTTGAGCGTGTACGTTCCGGGTGCAACCGTGCCGGTCGCGGTCACACTCACCGCGGTCTCGTCGGACACGTCCAGAGTCACCGCATCGTACGCGTTATCCTTCAGCAGTGGCTGGATGGCCGCTTTGAGTGCGAGGATCTTCGCGGAGATCGCATTGTATGTGGTGAGTTCTTTGGTGGCCGTTTCCTGGCGTTGTTCCAAGAGCTCGACGTTGCCCCGCTCGGCCTCGATAATGGCGTTAACGATTCCCGTTGTATCGAGGTTGGACACCAGACCATCGATGTTGAATCCCGGCATACAGACTCCTTGGGGTTCTGTCTCAACGCATCCGTTGCGTTAACGGATGTGAATGACCCGGAGCGTCTCCGGGTCATTCCTCCGTACTGTAGTGCGGTTGTGATCAGCGCCTCTCGCCATACGGTCGCTCACGCCATGGTGTCGAACAGCACTCCCAGCAGCTCTTCCAGTCGTTGACGCATCTTCAGTATCGCCTCTGGTGGCATTTGCCGAATGACTTCGTCGGTGTCACTGTTCACCAGAGAAATCACCAAATCGTTGGTGTTGTCATCGATGCGATAGCGAACGGTCACATCGGCCTGTTCGAACACGTCGTTGAAGGCGGCGACGGCATTCGTGATCTCCTCGGTCCTCAGCGGATCCGATGCCGATTCCCGGGGGGGCCGCACGGCCGCGTCGTCAGTGACAACGCGGCTGTCGGGGCGCGGGGTCGTTTCCGACGCACCGGGCCAGACGCGTTGCACCGCACTCTCGCGGCGTCCCACCGCTGCCGGTGAGATGAAGAGATCATAGTTCATGATCGATCACTCCCCTTCGGTCACCCCCGAATCAGGGGCGAGGGAGCCTGATGAAAGACTCCCCCGCGCCACTTCAGGTGCTTACTGGAACAGCGAGAGCACCACCTGCGGCACCTGATTGCCCTGGGCCAGCATCGAAGTACCGGCCTGGAGCAGAATCTGGTGCTTCACGAATTCCGACATCTGCCGTGCCATGTCGGTATCGCGGATGGTGGACTCGGCTGCGGTCAAGTTCTGCGACGCGATCCGCAAGTTGGACAGGTTCGATTCGAGGGTGTTCTTCTGGAACGAACCCAGCGTACCGCGAGCAGTCGAGACCTCGTTAATCGCCGCGTCGATCACGGCCTGGGCATCCTGAGCGCCCTGGACCGTGGTCACGTCGATCCCCGACAAACTGGAGAACATGTTGCCGGCGAGGTTCTTGCCCAGCAGCGATGACGACATACCCTGGAGAGCGATCTTGCTGGACTGGCCGACGTTCGAACCAATCTGGAAGACGAGCGACTGATCGGTGTTGGAGATCTGCTCGGTTCCACCGTTCGAGGTCAGGCCATAGTTGACTTTCAGGTGCTCGGTGCGGTCGGCGTTGTAGACGAGGGTGTCCTTACCGGCTTTCACCGATGTCGCCGGACCACCGTCGAGACGGACGTCGAACGTGGCGGCCTTCACATCGAGGAGGAGGCTACCGACGTTGATGCCGTTGGCGGCGGTGTTGAGCGTCAGATCGATGGTGCCGCGACCGGATTCGCCATCAGCCTTGTTGCCGAGCGTAATGTCGGTCGTCGCCGCGTACTTGACTGCCGTGATCGAGGTTGTGTAGCCATCGAACGAGACCAGTGCATCCGTACCGGCCAGGGCGATCGGATCCGCCGTTCCGAGACCAAGAACGTTCTCGGCGTCCTCGGTGACCGTACCGTTCGACAGCATCTGCAGGCTGTAGTCGGAACCTTCGTCGGCCGTGGTCAGCTTGATCTTGTCGCTACCGGATGCCGACGCGATGACGTTGTTGACAGAACCGGCGGCTACACTGCCGAAGCCGACTTTCAACGCCCGGTTGAATTCGCTGACGAGCGCATCAATCGAGGTGAAGGTCTTCGAACCGCCACCGGCGGTGACGAGATCGAGCACCGTGGTGACACCGTTCTGGTTCGCCGTGGTGGCCGTCATCTTCAGCTCGTCCAGCGAGACACCACGATTCGAACGGCTCGCGCCGAACGAGAACTGGGCATCGCCCGCTGAAGTCGACGAGGACGTCAATTTGATCGAATACTGCGCACCGGAATTGACGGATTGGAATTGCAGCGTACCTGGACTGCCGCCGACACTCGCGGCTTCGATCTTACCGGCCAATGAGGTGTTCGCGGCAATGGCAGAATTCCATTTGCTGAGCACGGTGGACATGGTATCGCCATCGGCCACCGAAATGGTGAGCGACTGGTCGCCCACAGCGCTGGAACCGGCTTCCTGGTAGTTCAAAACGACGGTGTAGTTACCGACGTTGTTCGTCGTCGCGGTCGCGACTCCCGCGGCCGAGCCAATCGTTGCCTGCGTGGCTGTGCCCGCGAGTGTGAGGTTGTTGTTGAACGCGTCGGTGATCGCGACCGAACCGGAGGTCTTTTCCGCACCGGACGAGGCCTGGATCACGTCGATGTTGTGGATCTTTTCTTCGAGGTTGTAGACGGTGCCACTGGTCTTCAGCGAAATACCCAGCGAGGTCGAGTTCAGCGTGGCTGAGGCCTCGGAGGTCTTGGTCGCGAAGATCGAGTGGGCGCCGGTTGACAGACCGCTCTGCTTGATGGAGACCAACGACGTGTTGGCGCTGGTGATGGTGGCGACGTTGTCTTTCGTTCCATCGAGCAGCTTTTTGGTACCGAACTGGGTGTTGGCCGCGATACGATCGATTGTGGCGATCGAGTTCGCGATTTCCGCCTGGTCGGCGTCCAACTGCGCGGTGTCGTTAAATCCTTCGTTGGCGGCGTGAATCGCCAGTTCGCGCATCTTGACCAGCAGACTGTTGATCTCGGTGAGCGCTCCCTCGGCGGTCTGAATCATGTTGATCGACCCTTCCGAGTTCTGAATCGCGCGGTTCAAACCGGCGATCTGCGCGCGGAACTGCTCCGAAATCACCAAGCCGGCCGGATCATCGGAGGCGCGGTTGATGCGGAAACCCGACGACAGCTTTTCCATCGACTGGGAAAGCGAGCGGGTGGTCATCACCAGGTTACGATGGGCGTCCATCGCGGCGATGTTGTGATTAATGCGAAGTGACATGTGGATGTCCTCCTTGAAATGTCCTTGTCAGGCGGTCCATGCCCGACCAATTCTGAGGTTGTTAGACTTCTCTTCCCGCAACTGCTAATCAGACCTCCATGGTCGTGACACCCTGCGCGACAGGGCTTTCAGCCGGAACATCCACCCGACTGTCGTCAGTTGTGTCCGCCTCACCTCCTTTGTGGTCCCGGCTTGTGCGGGAGTCAGTGTGCCCGTGACCATCAGCGTCCCTGCCTTGGTTAACGGGCCGGTTTAAGTCCTCTATTTACACCAAGTTCGCATAGGTCTTCCCTTCATGGGAAGGAATCGGCACTCGCGTGTTCTCCCTTTACAGGAAGACCGTTGGAAATTGCCTGTATGGGACTCGCCCCATAGGGTTGGATCTAATTGCGATGTAAGCAGTTGAACGGGGGTGCGCAAAGTCTTGTCAGACGTCGTGCAGCCGGAGCACCGAGCACTTCAGGGTGAGCTGGCCGAACTCCAGCTCGGTGGGGGTCACGTGGTTGTTTCAAGCTCGAATACACTGGGATATGTGCCGGTATGATTTGTTCCGCCGCGGTCTGCGCACCCAGGGTATTCGCCGTTACCCTTCGGGTGTTAAAGTGATTATCAGAACTATCTTCCGATTGAACACGCGATGTAGTACGGGCGCCTCGTTTACACTGAGTCAACCGAAGTGCCCGTGCCGCTTGGCCGAGACGCTTGCAGTGAGCGGAGTCGAACTGGCC
>WJJR01000093.1 GCA_014729565.1 Candidatus Zixiibacteriota bacterium
CAACCGAACCGTACGACGGTCCTGAGGATGCTGTCGCCGCCTTCTTCTTTTTCTCCTTCTTCTCTTCTGCTTCTTTCTCAGCATCGTCGGCCGTGTCCGGCAGAGCGGCCCGCATGGTTGACGCCAGCGGCGCCAGTGCAAACGACAGTTGCTCGGTTTCGGTACCGTCGATTTCGATGTAGCCATTTTGCGACGCGAATCCCGGCGCCGCAGCCGTGAGCACGTATTGCTCCGGGTTGACATCATCGAAGATGTACAGACCGGCCTCGTTGGTGGCCGCCGACCGCTCATCGCCCAATGCGATGCTCGCGTTGGTCACGATCTCGCCGGTCTCCGCATTGATGACGACACCAGTCAACGCACCCGGATCGGGCCCGGACAACAGATAGGCCACACCGATAGCTGCCAAGAGAGTCACCACCATGATACCGACCGATTTCGCCCAGAACATCCCCTTAAACGCTTCTTCGGGTTTGATCTCGAACGCAACGCCGTTGACGTTGACCGCCCGGCCGGGAATCAGGTTGACGCCATTGGGAAAGCGCAGTGTCTGTCCAGTCTGGCGGACAGTCGGCATATTTTGAGGACGCGCTTCTGTCGGGGCCGATTCGACCGTCATACCCGGCGCAAAATCGCCGCCACTTGTGGTGCGCGCCGGATCGGTTTGCGACGTGTCCTTTGTCGATGACGATTTGCCGGACTTCGACTTCAGTGTTTTGCGATATGGTTCGGTCTCGTCGCCAACCGGGTTGGCCTGTGCATCATTGGTGGCGTTCGTCTTTCGCTCCAACTCCACCGGCCGGATGCGCTTCGGATCAGTCGATTGTTCGTCCACCGCTCGATCAGAACCGGATTCACCACTGGGACGTGGCAGGTCTTTGGCCAGCAGCTCGTCATCCGTTGGCGACACCGTCTGGTCAGTATCCTTCGCCAAATCCTTTTTGTTCTCTGTGGATGTTGTCATGTCATCTTATCCCCAACTTGATGGCCCATTCGTTGCGACCCCTCGTCCATAACTCAGATACAGTTGCCCACTAGTTCTATCGGCCTCTGGGCGTGGCCCCTTAAGACATGACCTGATAACCGTTTAGGGGGCGTTGTAGTCCGGTATCGGTTGACGCAGGGAATTCCTCGGCGTACTATCTTCCGGAGGCCGATGGCGCCCGGTAAGTCGTTGGCAGAACGCAACTGAGGACAGACCAAGAGGATACAATCGACGATGACAGACGATACCCCCCAGCAGAAGTCAGACCAAACTCAAACCGACGCCCCGCAGGGAACCAGCAATCGGTATGTGCTTATCGCAGTGCTGGCCGTGGTGGTCGTGGTCACCGTGATGTTGCTGCGGCAGAATATGGAACCGCCCCCACAGCAGCAGCAGACCCAGCAGCCCCAGAGTGGGCAGGAGCAGGCCGATACCCAGGCGCGCATGGAGGAAATGCAGCAACAGATCGCCCACGTTGAAGAGATCCTCGCGCAGGATTCAACCAACTTCGACGCGTGGGCGGCGTTAGGGAATCTCTACTACGACGCCAATATGCCCGAGGAAGCGATCCACCACTACGAAGAGGCGCTCAAGCTGAAACCGGACGATCTTCACGTGCGCACCGATATGGCCACGATGATGCGCGCGCAGGGACAAGCGGAAGAAGCGGTCGATATCCTCGACGGTGTGATCGCCGATGACTCCAGTTTCACCCAGGCATGGTTCAACCTCGGTGTCATCCACACGTTTGATTTGAAGCAAAACGCCAAAGCCGTCCACGCATGGGAGCAATACCTCGAATTGGAACCAAACTCCCAACACGCGGACGCGATACGCAAGGAAATTGACCGCATGAAGGCTGAGATGTAGGGTGCAAGGATCTTGGACCGGCGAGCCCTGGCTCGTCGTAGGCCGTTGGCTTGCTAACGACAACAAGCTGTCATCTCCAATAACCGCGGGAGAAACATCGATTGTCGACCCATTCGGAAGCAAAGACGCTGGATCCCCGCTTGCGCACTTCGCTCACGCGACGTGCTTGCGGGGATGACATTGAGTTGGAAATGGAGAGCAGTTGACCCGCGCCGAGCTGGGGTTCGGCTTCGCTCACCCTAAAGGGCTCGGCGGTCCCAGCATCACTCCCCGCCAGAATCGGAGGCATGATGAGCGCGCGTTATTTCACTGGACACCTCGTGACAGCCGTTCTGTGGCTCATTGTTGTTGGGTCCCTTCTAGTACCAACAACCTCCCACGCCGAATCACCCCTGGTGATCGGTGGCACTGTTGGCGCCGGGCACTACCCGCTTAGTGACTGGTCAGACTTCTGGGAGGAGGTCTCCATACACTACAGTGATGAGCGCATCAGCCCCAGTTGGACGGCCTTCATTGGCTACGAGATCCTTAACCATCACACCCTGAAGCTGACCGTTGGACATCACTGCATCCGGACACAGGGAGTGCTGACGATCACCAGCGCACCGGACGATCCGTCTCCGATCGCAACACTCGTCGTCGACTGGGATCTTTCGGCTACGCCTGTTGGCGTTGCATACGAGTTCACACCGAGGCTGAATGACCATGTGGACTTGCTGGCCGGTGTTGAGGCGGCCTACTATTGGAGCCGCGTCGATGGCACGGTCCAGTGGGCTTACGATCCGGATGAGCTCGGTCCCCAGCTCGACAACAGCGGATCTCGTGAGGAAGAAGGATACGGTCTGACAATCTATCTCGGGGTTCGCACGCCAATTTCCGATCGCGTCGCGCTCACACCGATGGTGCGCGCCCGGTATGCCGACGCCAGTGATTTCACCGATCACCCAAAGTCAGCCCCAATCGAATTCACAGGATACGACGTTGCATTAGGTGTCGAGATTCGGCCGTTTTAGTAGGGTGGGTGGTTCTCAATGTCGCTCAATAGAGCGACGTTGAGATTCACCCACCATGCCGCATCGAGTCAACACACTTCCGGGTGGCTGAACCGTGTCTCACCAAACGCAGTTTACATCAAAGGGAGCACACGGATCACACGGATACGGCCCATTGAAAAACAAATGGCTGATCAGCAGACTCAGATCAACCGAATCTGAAAAGTCATCACCGTTGAGATCAGACCGTGTAATTGGACACAGCGGGTCCTGCGGCTCCACGGCATTGAAAAACAGAATGTTGATGAGCATCTGGAGATCGACTGCATCGCGGAATCCGTCGGCATCTATATCGCCCTGATACGGACACTGACACCGTACTGGCTCCCCCACAACGACTTCGATCGAGATATCGTCCGAATAATCCGAGCACAGGTCGGTGACTCGGAATGTCGCATCATACACCATATCGTCGATCGTCCCGGTAAATTCAATCGTACCATAGCACGGATTGGAACCGGGTACGATTGCGAATGCGTTTTCGGGGTCATCGATTTCTGTAACAATACATCCGCTGCACCCTCCGGCGATCCCGTCCTCGTGTGTGCCGATGGCATGATACGGATACGACGTCGGTGTCGCCGGATTCGGCATCGAATCGTAGATAGTGAATACATTCCAGCCGAAGCAATAGCGCCACGCTTTGCGTGTCGTTGCAATCAAATCGGCGTCATCGGTACCCGTGTTCGAAGACACATAGCCAACGATGTAACGACGCTCATCATCCGGACCCAAATCGACATCCTGCTCCATCACCATCACCGCATGCAGATCCTCTTCGGGATCGGGATCATTGGGCGGGAACAGCTCGAAGCCAATCTCGGTCATCTCATCGTAGAGATAACCCTCATGGAATCCTTCGCCCGGACGTGCCAGCAGCCACGGGTCATTCGGCGCAATCCACGCGCGCGGCGCGGCAAAGGTCTGTATGGCCGTGATGCCGCCTTTGAAACGCGTCGCCGTGCGGTCGCCGACAATGACGTGTCCGATTGAATCGACACCCTGCTGATAGATCAGGTTAAAATCCTCGCGCACATGTCCCGTGTTTTGCGTGCCCGGTTGGTAGATACTGTCGGCCTCTCTCACGCTCGGCACGACGTCGAAATCAGTCGCCTGGCCGATGATCAGATCGTGTAAGGTGTCGGCTGTGCAATTGGAGATGCTGTACTTGATCAATACAAATTCGCACGAATCGGGGTCCTGTGGAAAGATGTACTCGACATCAATGCCAATCGTCGAGTCGACTGTCGTCTGACGTGCGGACGCTGTGGCACGTCCGGCGTTGGTTCCATACGCACTGGTATCAATCTCAAGTGGTCCCAGAGCTCGAAAACCCGGCTGGCCGTTGCCTTCACCGATGATATTCCGAAACACGAGTGTATCGGGGCTGGGCGGCACGGCGATAACCAAACTGGCATCGTAAATCGAATAGCTGGTGTCGGTCGCCAAACGCGACAGCCCACCGTCCTCCTGCGACCGATTCCCCTGACGTTCGACATTCGACATCTCCAGCCACAGCCAGCCGGTGTTGAGTGTGACAAATTCCGGGCAGTAGAATTCATCGAAGACAAAGAAGTCGACCGGAATGGTCAGTGGAATCGCTTGTGTCGTGTCGTTGTGTGAAATCTCAATGGCGCTCTGGTAGAGACCTTCACCGCCGCTCTGTATCGACGCCATACTCGCATCCATCGTTACCGTGCGAATGTCCACTGGCGAGCCTGGCAGCACCGAATAGGCACCGGTCGTCAACACCAGCCAGTCCACCACCGGGTTTTCGTTAATCGTGCCACTGAGAGTTCCATTGCCGAAATTCTCAATGATCAACTCCTCGACTTGCTGTTGCATTCCCGCACCCGCATTCAATGCAGCGTGGTATTCGCAGTCAGGATCCTGGCTGGTCAACACTGCCGAGAATACCGGTGCGATCTCGGGACACAAAAACTCAGCATCGGTCCCACCCGGGATGCGGTAGTACATCACCGGGTTAAACGTCCAGTTGCCCTGACCAAACGTCGCATCACCGGCATCGGTGTCGAGGAGATACAAAATGTGGATCGTGTCATTGACCAATTTGGCCAATGAGGGATCGCGTTCAGAGGCGCACTCCGATCCGGGAACCAATCCATCACACCCCGGGGTCTTCGTGTTCGTGAGATTGACAGATGGCGAAAATGTATTGCCACCGTCATTCGAGACAGACAGATGAATCTCCAGATTCTGCATATCATCGGAACTGGAGATATCGTTCTGCTCAGCAACAGTTGGGCCGCCATACTGTTCGTATGTCACATACACATAGTTGCGATTGGTCTGATCACCGGGGCCGTCGGTGCAGATTGTGCTGCCGTCGCCAAATGCGATATTCGGAAGTGCCAGCCACAGATCGCGGGCACCGTGGCCGCCCAGGTTGTCCCATGCGAGCGCCTGTTTGATTGTCCGTGTGATATCCCCATTCTCGGTCCAGTGCTTCACCCGGCAATCAGGTGTCGCGTTGGAGTAGATCTGTTCGATCCAGACCGCATGCTTCCAGCCGTCGTTGTCGTATTCACCCTGCACTTCCAGCCAGGACTGCGGATCCTCATTTACCACGCCCGAGTAATTTGTGAATGACACATACGGGCCGACCAATGGCTCAATCGGCGTTGGGAAAATACCTGCTCCGGCAGCGATCCAATTCGCCCCATTATCGGGCGATGTCAGGTATCCGTTTTGCAGCAACCCCTCAGGATCGAGATTATCACGTTGATAAAAGACAGCAATCTCATCTGAGGTCGGATCGACCGCGACATGGTGATTCAGAGTACCGGCATTGTAGTCCAGTACCACCGGGCCTTCCCAGGTGCTGCCCAATGCGCCCACGCGTCTCCAGTAGATAATCTCATTCCCAAACGACTGAACGGGCCCGTCACCGGTCGGATGCGCACATACGTGATAAACATCATCACTACTCTCACGCACGGCACCAGCGTTCCGATCAATTGCGAGGTGGGGCCAACTGGCTTCGGTATCATAACTTTCCGAGAGTTCCTCGTATTGAAACTCATTGCCGCACTGGGTATCAGCATTGGCAATGAACGTGGAAAATGCGCCCCTCACCGGTTGGCTGATTTGGTTGCGTGCCTCGAATGCGACATGCGGCTTCCCATCGCTGGCCACATCAATGGTAGGAAAGCCGGCAAATGCTCTTACTGGATCGCCGGGAGGGCTAAGCGTATAGCCGCAATTGCCCAATCCAAGTCCACCGTCCTGGCTCCAGCAGTTGATGGCAATGAAGCGGTCGACGGCGTCCAGTGAGTCCGGGATGCGATCCCAATAATTCCAGACAAAATAGACATACGGATCGTCCGATGCACCCGTCAGCGCAATCATCCTTTGGTTGTTGTCGAACGCCTGAACATCCCACTGCGTCCCGCCCAACGCATAACCACAAATTTCAATCCCCGGCGACGATTGCGCGCCAACAACCTGAACTGACGAACTGCGCCGCTCGAACACAGACGGCGGAATCTGCACACTCTCGAAATCAATCGGATCGGGCACATCATACCGGCTCACACGGTCTGTGCGCGGACGTTCCAGCGTCCGTTTGCGCTCTACTCGTTCCCCCGACAGCGCCGGCCCAATCACCATCACCACCAACGCCGGCACCACCAGAATCCGGAGTATTCTGATACGGAATGTCATCTCTTGTAACCCTCCACCGAATAAACGCGGAGACACGAAGCAGGGCGCGGTGGCAAAGCGAGATCTGCGCGTTGTCTGTGGCCGTTAGTCGTCACGACGTACGACTTTTAAATATAGCGATTTCGTGTGGTTTGGGAAGGGGGACGATTGCATTTGTAGGGCTTCCTGGGGCCACCGAGCCTTTTAGAGTGATTGTCAGAAGCATTTTCCGATTGAACAACCGATGTAGCGCGGGCGCCTCGCCCGTGCCGCATTGCCAAAACGGCAATGTTACGCTCTCGAAGAC
>WJJR01000094.1 GCA_014729565.1 Candidatus Zixiibacteriota bacterium
ATAACAGCCGTCTCCACACCACGCCCCCGCTTATGGTGCTGAATCAAGTATGAGGAGCACTTCCCCTGGCGTCTTGGCACGCATCAGGCGTTCGCGGTTCTTCTCACTTTTCATGATATACGAGAGGCGGGCCATCACGTTTAGATGCGCCCCGATCGCATCTTCCGGCGCCGCGATCAAAAAGAACAGGTGCACGGGCTTTTTGTCCATCGCTTCAAAGTCGATCCCGACCTCGGAGCGGCCAAAGGCGATGACAATGCCCTTCATGGCACGCGTCTTGGCATGCGGAAACGCAACACCGTAGCCCACGCCGGTTGTCACCAATTTTTCGCGCTCCAGAACGGCGTTCAACAATTCGTCGCGATCACGGATCAGGCTCGATTCCGAGGCCAAATCAACCAACTCCGTAATCACCGCCTCCTTGTTGTCACCCTGGAGGTCGAATGTCATTAAGTCTTCTTCACAGAACTTCGACAGCTTCATGTATTCCTCTTTCTCATTGTCAGTAGCTCTCTGAGCCAATGTCCTGACCTGCACGCGGGCATCGGCGCATCCGCACTCCGGCTAAAATTTCTCCGCCTCGTCGATCACCATAATCGGCATATCGTCCTCAACGCGATACCGCAGCCGGCACTGGTGGCACTCCAGAACATTGTTGTCCCGGTCGTAGTTCAGATCACCCTTGCACGCCGGGCAGGCAAGGATCTTCAGCAATTCGTCATCCAGCATATATGATCACAAGTCACTTTCGATTAGAACGTGTCGTCCTCGGCGTAGACGCCCATTTGCCGGAACTTCGTGCGGCGGCGCGCGATCAGTTCTTCCACCGTCAACGACGACAGCTCGACGAGCGCATCCAACAACACGGCTTTGAGTACCGATGCTGCTTCCGCGGCATCGCGGTGAGCGCCCCCCAGCGGTTCCGGAATAATCTGGTCGACGATCCCCAAGTCAATGAGATCATCGGCGGCAAGCTTTAACGACTCGGCGGCCCTCGGCGCATTTTGCGCGCCCGCTTCGCGCCAGAGGATAGCCGCACACCCTTCCGGCGAAATCACCGAATACCACGCGTTCTCCATCATGACAATCCGGTCACCGACGCCGATTCCGAGTGCCCCACCCGAGGCGCCCTCACCAATGATCGCAATGACGACTGGAACCGGCAGCAGCGCCATGTCGCGCAAGTTCCGCGCGATGGCTTCGGCTTGCCCCCGCTCCTCGGCGCCAATGCCGGGAAAGGCGCCCGGCGTATCGATCAGAATGACAATCGGCCGGCCGAATCTCGCAGCCAGCCGCATCAGTCGCATGGCCTTCCGGTATCCTTCGGGATGACACATCCCGAAGCTGTTCGCAAGCTTCTCCTTGGTTGTCCGACCTTTCTGTTGGCCGAGAATCATCACCGGCCAGTCGCCGAGAATCGCCGGACCACCAATGAGCGCACGGTCATCGCCGAACGCACGATCACCATGGAGTGAAATAAAACCGGTGGTCATGCGTTCAATGTAATCGCGCGAGTACGGACGCATCGGGTGGCGCGCAAGTTGCACACGCTGCCAGCGAGTCAACGATGAAAATGTTTCGCGTTTGAGCTTCTCGAGCTTGCGTTCGAGGAGAACGATTTCTTTCGTCAGCTCGACGTTCTCATCGTTGGCAAAGGCCTGCATGTCTTTGATGCGGGCCTCCAATTCTAACACAGGCTTTTCAAACTCTAAATATGCGCCAGGACCCATCTATACCTCATCGACCGGTCTCGCATGCTTTGCTGAATCGTGGCGAGACAACCTACGGGACAAAAACATAGCCAAGCCCCACCCTCCCAACAACACAAAAAAGGCCAACACACCGGTCAGGATGCGTCTGTTGCCATATCGGAGGGCGACACACATCGCCCCAAAGACCGCCGTCACAAGCGCGTATCCCGCAATCACTTGACGAGGAGTCAAGCCGGCGCGCAGGAGCAAATGATGCAGATGGCTCACATCGGGGGCCATCGGGCTGGTCCCCCGCATCGTACGGCGGACCACGGAAAGCGCCGATTCGGCCAGTGGCAACAGTAGGGCAATCAGGGGTACGAAGAATGCCAGCGCGGTGAACCGCTTAATCGGCGCCAACAACGCAATCAGGGCGAAGAAGAAGCCCAAGGACAACGAACCGCTGTCACCCATGAAGACCCTGGCTGGCGGACGGTTATGCCGCCAGAACGCCAGGAGCCCGCCGATCAGGCCCGCCGACGCGATCCAGATCGGCGCCAGGTTCATGCTCCACGCAATCCAGATCAGGGGCACGGTCGCCACGGTTGTGGTGGCAACGGCCAGTCCATCGACCCCGTCGATGATGTTAATCGCGTTGAGCAGCATGAGGTACCACACAATCGAAACCGGCAACGCCAGCACTCCCAATTCAACACCACCAACAAACGGCACCCACAGCCGCTCAAAGCCGATTCCGTGGATCCACAGCGGAATGCCGGTCAGCAACTCCGCGCCCAATTTGGGCCAGCCGCCGAACGGACGGAAATCGTCGATAATACCCACCGCCAGGACGAGCAGCGCACTGAGTCCGACCGGTATCGCATGCATGGTGAACTCACGCATGCGCGATGGATCGATAATCGCCATCAGCGCCACGGTTCCCCAGATGGCAACGAACAGGGCGATTCCGGTCAGGCGGGGTGTGGGCCGTGTGTGAATCTTCCGGGCAGAGGGTTGGTCGAGCCAGCCACGGCGTCGGCACAGTCGCGCGATCGGCGGGACGAGGATGGCAACGATGACCCATCCACATACAACAGCACCGGCGAGCAGAATCCAACTAGACATCCTGCCCCTCCCGGTCCGGCTTGATATACAACCAGTCAAACATCCCGGCGACAGTCAGCGCAGCGAACAACAGCATGTTGCGAATCGGTTTGTCGGCATGGTGCTTACGAAAGTAGTGGCGGATGCTGTTTCGATGATGTGCGGCCAACTCACGATTGTGCCGTGTGCCCTCGCTCCATTGGTGGCGTACAGTCACATTCGGCTCACACCAAACCGCCCAGCCGGCTGTCTGCAATCGCCGGCAGAAGTCCGTGTCTTCGACATAGAGAAAAAACTGATCATCGAATCCGTTGATTGCACGGAACGCCTCGGCACGAATGAGCAAACACGCAGCGGCCGCCGCCTCCACCGGTCGGGCGGTACGGGGATAGTCGTGCGTGTATTCCGTCGATCCACACAGCTTTCGCACAACACGTGGCGCCGGCACTCCACGTGAGAGCCAGATGTTGCGATGAGTGGGAAACCGTCGCAGGCTCAATTGCGGACGACCATCCGGATAGACAAGTTCTGGTGTGACGGCGCCGATTTGCTCATTGCCCCGACAGCATGATAGCAATCGATCAATCGTCCCTTTATCCCACTCGACGTCGGGATTCACCAGGCAGTAGTATGTGCCGTGGGCATCGGCTGCCGCCCGGTTGACTCCCCAGGCGAATCCGTGATTCGCCCCGGACGGGATAATCGTCGCCGAATCGAACTCTCGTTGCAGCATCGCAACGGTCGCGTCATGGGATGCATTGTCGACAATGACAAGTTCCCAGGCGCACTTTGGAGGATGGTGTTTCAACGACGCGATCAAACCGGGAAGTACCGACTGAGAGTTGTGTGTAACGAGAAGAAACGACAGCGTGACAGCAGGCTTGGTGTCCTGTTCAGACCCAGACACGGACTGCTCCGTGGCCATGGCCTAACCCAACCGGCCCATTATGGACATCCACCGCAGTTTCGGTACCATCCAGATCGCCTCGCGCACGATTCGTTTGGACATCTTTGATTGGCCCTGTTCACGGTCGACAAAGACGATC
>WJJR01000095.1 GCA_014729565.1 Candidatus Zixiibacteriota bacterium
CGGCGTATGGGGCGACTATGACAACGACGGAGATGCCGATCTGTTCGTCGCCAATGAAAGTAATCAACTCAACCGGCTGTACCAAAACGACGGCGACGGCACGTTCACCCGCATTCTCAGCGGCGATATCTTCTTCGACGGCGGCAGTTCCTTCGGCGCCAGTTGGGGCGACTACGACAACGACAACGATCTCGACTTGTTTGTCGCCAACTGGAGCAATGAAGACAACTTTCTGTACACCAACAACGGCGACGGCACCTTTACCAAGGTGACGAGTGACACGGTCGTCAACGACGGCGGCTACTCTGTCGGCAGTGCCTGGGGCGATGTCGACAATGACGGTGATCTCGATTTGTTCGTCGGCAATTCCTTCGGCCCCGGAACGCTCGTTGATTTCCTGTACTACAATAACGGCGACGGCACGTTCACTCGTGCGGCCGACCCGCCGATCGGCACTTACTCGGGCTGGACGTACGGTTGTGCAATGGGCGATTTGGACGCAGACGGTGATCTCGACATCGTGGCCGCGCGCTGCCAGGGCGCATCCGAAACGAACATCCTGTACCAAAATGGCGGCACTACAAACCACTGGCTGGCCGTCCGTTGCATCGGGGACATCAGCAACCGATCGTCAATCGGCGCGCGGGTACGCGTAAAGGCGATCATCGACGGCCAGCCAGTTTGGCAAATGCGTGAAATCACCAGTCAATCGGGCTATGCCGGCCAGAGTGACATCGCGGCGTGGTTTGGGTTGGGAGACGCAACGCAGGCCGACTCGGTCGAAATCGTCTGGCCGTCGGGTGCACGGTACGTGCTGGAGTCCATCGCGGCCGATCAACGCCTTGACGTCGAGGAATGCGGTGAGGACACCGACGGGGATCAATACGGTGTCCGGTGTGACAATTGCCCGTCAACCAGCAATCCCGATCAGGCCGACGGGGACGCCGATGGTATCGGTGATCTCTGCGACAACTGCCCCGATGTCAGCAATCCGGATCAGTTAGATACCAACAACGATGGACAGGGTGATGCGTGCAGTTGCCTGTGCGAAAACCAGGGAGACAGCGATGACGACGGCTTCATCACGGCGGTCGACCTGAATGCGATGATCGATGTGATCTTCTTCAACGCACCCGACATCGTTGATCCGCTGTGTCCGACGTCACGGTTCGATCACAATTGCGATCTGTTCATCGACGCGGTCGACCTCAATGACCTGATCCAGGAGTTGTTCTTTAACGGGCCGGCATCGTGTGATCCGTGTGCACTGTAACGCGCTGTGAATGGGCACCATCGAACCGCTACCGGCCGGGAGACTCTCCTTTAAGGGGAGTTTGTCGTGTTCGGTCCAACAACCGGTAGTAGTCCGCCATCTCTTGAATATTGCGCGCCAGTTGAAACCGTCCGTTGGCAAATACACCATAGTCGGCGCCGGCCATCGCTGTCGCCAGGCGCACGGTGTTGGCGTAGAAAAACCAGTGCTCGATCCATAGCTTTTCGATGGCCTCATCGAACGGATTGTCTGCTGTTGCGAGTCCCGCGGCGAGACCGTCCTGCCAGACCGTGCCCATGATCGCGGTCGCCGTCTTCGTCTGCTCATTGGTCACGGTATTCACGTGATCGAACTGCCGGAAATGCCCATCGACCCACTGGCGGCTGTGGCACGCACGGCACACTGTCTGCATTTCGGTGCGCCGCCGCTTCTGTTCCTGTTCATCGATCAGTGCTTCGGACACGAATGATCCATCGAAGTTCGTCGGCAGTTGCAGACCCGCCTCGTTGCGAATGTGCCACGTTTCCGGTGAACGCGGGTGCGGGTGGGCATAGATCAACCCGAAAATCCGGGTATCGATGCGGTTGTTCATCTGATGTGTCCGACGCGCGACGATATCACCGTCGGTATTCTGAATCAGACTGACGTGACACACCGCACACGTCGGAGCATTGAAGTCCTCACCGACCGTCCACGGTACGGCAGAGAAGTCGTAGGTGGATCGCATCGACGAGTAGATGTTGCCGTGTTTGCTGACGGAATAGATCTTGTACGCCGGGACATCGGGGCCCTTGTGGCACTCCGAGCACGTATACGGCTGCCGGGCCACTTCAATCGAGAACTGGTGCCGTGCGTGGCAGGGCGTACACGCGCCCATGGTGCCGTCGGGATTCATCCGCCCCACACCGCGATTCGGCCAACCGGTGAGCTTCGGAAACGTCATGGCGCCGAATACCGTATTGCGCTCGGCGAAACCGTCTACGGTTACTTTCGTCCCGTGACAGAAGTAACACGACATGTTATTCGTCGCGGAATCCATGGCGGTTCCGGCCAGTTCCAGGTGGCGCCAGGACACCAAGTCATTGGTCGCCGACATGAATTGCTGATACACGTCGTTGTTGGTCAAATTGACATGCGCATTCGACATCAGATTCTGCGCGTACTGACCCTGCTCCGACGGGTGGCATGCGGCGCAGTCCATCGGCGTCACGACCGTGTGGATCAGGTATCCGTTGTGGTCATAGCTATCCGCATGCGCCGATGCACGCTGGAGATGGCACTCGGCACATCCGACGACGATTGATGACAGTGAATCCGGTATATCGGGATTGGACACCCGACGGGACATCTCCGGCATGGCCAGGGCCGCCGACGGTGTCACGGTCGCATGGCGGCTACGCGCCCAGTCGGCCACAATCCCTGGTGTGGCCGTTTCGTGACAGGTGATGCACGCATCGCTCGCCTCACTGAGCGGAGCCTCTTCGGTCCGTTCAATCGCAGCCCAGCCGTTGCTTGCTACAAATGGCTGAACACACGTCAGCGCCACCGCGAACCACCCGTGCATTGACATCCAACACCGCCATCGACTTGTCATGACCTCTCTCCTGAACAGGTTCAGTACCGGCACGGTCCTTCAGAAGTAGGAAAAGAGATGCTTGCGTTCATCATGTCAAGTGATGGACGATGCTCCTTGTCAATTCCTCTGAGAGGTTTGCGCTATTGCTGGATTAGTGTGAATGTGTTTCGGTTGACGAGGACGCCAGCGAGTCCTGCAATTCCAGATAGTCGTAGTACGACAACTCATCCACGTAACTGGTGAATGCGACAATCGACCAGATCGCTTTGTCGTTGTGTGTCGTCCCAAAGGCCGGCATACCGGTCATTGTGATAC
>WJJR01000096.1 GCA_014729565.1 Candidatus Zixiibacteriota bacterium
CGCCTGCCCCATCATGCTGCCCCGCCAGTTGAACACCGGTTCAGCATTTACATCGTAGGCGCCGTGGCAGTTATCGCACTTGTTCGGGGTTTGCAATTGTCCGGACTCATTGGGTTGCGATCCCGGGAGGAAGAAGTCCTCCAGAGTCGTCGGCACCGGATCAGCATTTACAACGCCGACCACGCCAACCACGCCAATGACCAACGCTGCGAGTGCGAAGAACAATACTCTCTTTGTCATCTTGACCCCCGAACGTAACCTATTGCAGTATAGGGCAATGCCCGTGATAGGCGCATCCTGCACATGTGAAATATGATACAATCTGTACCATTTTCCAATGACGGAGGTCATCTTGCGAATTGATATTCGTCAAGTCTTGTCGGGAGATCCTGCCAGACGGATCAGCCTTGAACGGTCCTTGATCGCAATCGTCGATCGCGTCAGCTCAATCAGATTCCGCGCCTGAAGGCTTTGCAGTGTTCGGGAGAGGGATTCGGGAGTTGCACCGATCATCAGTGCCAGTTCTTTTCTGAGGAGGGGAACGTGGAAGTGGACCCCATCTTCGGCTTTTCCTCCGGCGGTCTCCTGAAGCCAGATCAACAAACGTGCCGTCCTCTGAAGGACTGACTGCTGGGCAATCGACACCATCTGCTCCTCGGATACCCGAAGTTCATTGGCGAGCTGACCCAGGAAGCGTATCGCCAGGTCCGGCGACGATCGTAACAACCCGGTGATTGTGTCTTTGGTAATGGCGCAGACGGTGCAGTTGTCGATGGCTTCCGCAGTTGCGGCATAGGGTTCATCGGCGAGCATGGCTCGGAACCCTGTTGTATCGCCCGGGCCGAGCAGTCGAATGACGATTTCCTCATTTCGTCGCCCAACCTTATAGACCTTGACCCGCCCTTCGTACACACAATACACCGCCGTCGATGGATGTTGCTCATAGTAGAGCGCCTGTCCGGGCCGGAATTGATAGACCTGCTTATCGCGATCCAGTTGATCGAGGTGCATGCCGGCCAGTGAACAGAATACACTCTCCGCGCGATGGCCGCAGATGTCACAGTGTATCGATTCGGATTTTGTCATGTGCCAAGTGACTCGCCTGGTCGCTTCTCCTCTTGGGAATACGGCGATGTCGGTGAATTCACTTGATGATAACGACCTTGCCCGTCTGCGTGCCGAGCCTGGAGTCGACGCGATAGATGTAGATGCCCGACACCACGGGCTGCGCATTGCGCGTCACCAGATCCCATCCGAGAATCGACGGGTAGACCGTGAGGAACGGATCGGGATGACGCAGTTCCCGCACGATGTCACCATCGAGCGTATAGATGCGAATTGTGGCTTCGTCGGGGAGATTGATAAACCAAATCCGACGTTCGTCATCCAACAACCCGCCACGGAGCCCGAACTTCTCCGGCGCTTCATACCGTTGCTCGTAATACGATGTCAGGCGTCCGTCGGGACCCTCAAAGCGCGATTTGTACGGATTCGGATAGACACTAACGCGCAAATTGCTGTCGGCGACGATGTCGGACGAATAGACCGGGAACGCGAATTCGTAGCAGTGACCCGGCAACGACTCCAGTGGCTGCAAACCGATACTCGGATCCCCGTTATCGAAGGCTGTCACGGTGATGTAGAGCGCTTCCGACGGGTTCAGCTTCTTCAAACGGGCCTCGTAGATCCCGTACCAAACTGTGTCACCCAATTCCCCGACCCACATCGAGTCGGCCACCCGTTGAATGAGATTGTTGACCATCTTCCCGTTCTCGGTGTACGTGTTGCCGCGATTGAAGTCCTGCGCCTCGAAATACGAGCATCGCACGGTCGCCTCACCGTCAACCCAGACCGTATCATGAAAACACAAGAATGGCGATGGCTCCGGATAGCGGCCGGGATCGAAGTCCGCTCCGTAGATGCGTCGCAGTTCGTCAATCGGCACTGGTCCACCACGCTGAATCCAGCGCCCGGGTGGCTCCGGGTCGTAGACGTAGCGGACGTAGTTCTCGATGTCCCAACTGGCCAACAGCGAGTACTGCCCCTCGGTATTGCTCTTCCCGACATAGAGACGATAGCCTTCGAAGTCGTACCGCCGGGAGAGCGGATCACGCGCGGTTTCGGTGTTGGCGCCGCTCCAGCGAACAATCAGTTGGGAGGGCCGCGACTCCACTGTGAAATCCGAACCCGCCTGCGGACACGGCGGCGTTTCCGGACCGACGTAGTCGGGAGCACCGCCGTAGTCGACACAGTTGGCTTCGGTGCCCGGCGGCGGACCCATGTCACCGGTGTAGAAAATCGTATCGCAGCCCACCGGGTTCCCCGACGTATCGACCTGTTGGCAATTCACGAGATGAAACTCGCCACGATACCCGTCGCCGTCGGAGTCAAGCCCGGGAGTATCATAAATCCACGAGGCCCAGGTGGCCGACAGCGCCAAATCTCCACCATGAAGGCTGTTCATGTACTCGTCGGGTACCCGGCAGTCGAACCGGCGACCCGAATTCGTGTGAAACTGGGATCCCGCGCACACCGCATAGACAAAGCGTACCGAATCGCCCGGGTGGAGCAATTCACACGATGGTCCCACCGACAGGAGAAAGCGCGGATCCTCCCCATCGGCGATGTCGCAGGATGTTCGGCGCGGTCGGCTGTCCCAACCTTCATCGGTGTGATCGAGGCCTGCTTCCATTTGCGGATAGTCGATTTCGTGGGCAGACATCACGTAGTAACGTCCCCGGTCACCCTCTGGCGTCCCCAACTCACGACGCGACGGCCGCCGCTTGTATCGCCGGACCGGTCCCCATGTCCGATCTGTCGACGGCCCATTGACCCACCAGTTATAGCTGATCCCTTCACCGGGCGGTGCATGGAGGATACGGACGCCAATCACCCCGTTTGGCGAATTCGACTGAAACTCACGGCCGAATGGCTCGCCGTCGTTGTCGGCAATCCAGCCGACGTTGATCGGGTCGGTCAGATCTGATCGGCTGAGATTGGCGGCGTTCGCAAGAAACCCGGCGATGTCATCGGGGTTGGCGGGCCGCCGCGAGTAGTTTTGGATCGTGTTGTTTCCGACATCCGCATCCAAATAGATCCCGAACACCATCTTATCGATGGCTCGGTAGCCCACGTTTCGCACCCAACACTCAAACAGAATGAATTGCCGGGCGAACCGGTCGGCCCAGGCATACGACGTCTGGCAGACTTCCAGATTCAACGGCCGGTGCGAGCGGTTTTCAAACTCGTCGATCCCGTGCAGTACCACGGTGTCAGTGTACCGGCCATAGTACTGCTGTTCCGCAACCGCGCTGGGATCATAGAACCGATTTCCTTTGTGATCGGAGGCTTCAAGCAGCGTATCGAAACTCACCCATTCGAAATCGCTTTGTGGGCTGTCGCTGGCCGACACGCTGACCAGCGTATCGATCCCGATGACGCCACCGATCCAGAGGCCGCCCTCGTACAGATATTCATTCTGCGTTCCTGCGGGGAATTCGAATGATGGAGAATGTCGGATGCGTAGCGCCTCGCGATCGCGCGCCTCGACCGATGCATTTCCGGTCCCTATGCCACCATAATTACTGACCGTCATCCACACCGGCCCAACGTAGTGCAGACGGCGGTCATACACGGGCAGCCGGTTGATGCTGTCTGTCACCCCGGTCGTATAGTCCCAGGGCCGCGAAATGGCGTCGTTACGTGGCCGTGCATCGGCTGTTGATGCTACGCCGAGGCCGGTGAACAGTGCCAACAGGCCGCCGTAGACAAATATGGTAAGCAATCGGTACCGCATTGCATGAACCCGTGAGAGAAGTGGGCTGCGGTGAGGGCCCATAGTAATAAGCAGGACAATGTGTTATATTCCAAAAGATTCCGGTCCAACCCGGAATCGCCGACATCACTTCTCACTTCCGTGCCCGGAAATCGGTAGACGCGTTTGACTTCGCGGCCCATACTGACGCCATGATGATGATCGCACACAGCCACATGGTCCGCGCCATGCAGACCAATGACGCGAGCTACGACGGGCGATTCTATGTCGGGGTCCTCTCGACCGGAATCTACTGTCTGCCCTCGTGCCGGGCGCGTCTGCCGCACGTCAAGAATGTCTGCTTTTTCCCCACGCGTGAGGAAGCCATCGCTTTTGGCTTGCGCGGCTGCAAACGGTGCAAGTCGGCGGAATACCCCGACGTTCTCCCAGGGTGGCTGCACGATGTGCTGGACTACATGAGCACAACCACCAACGAGCGGTTGGACGAGTCGCGCCTGCGGGCAATGACCGGCGTCGATATTTCAACGGTCAGGCGATACTTCCGCGCCCATTTGGGAACAACACCGCTGGCGTTTCATCGCAAAGTGCGTTTGCAGCACGCCCGAGATCTCATCGAATCGGGAATGGACTACTTACAGGCCGCGTATGAGTGTGGGTACGAATCGTCAAGCGGATTCCGCGACGCATTCGTGCGCCAGTTCGGCCACACGCCGGGGAGGCTCCATGTCAGATGATCGCATTGTGTACCGTGACAAAATTGAAAGCCCGCTGGGTGCGATGGTTGCGGGAGCCTCATCGCAGGGCATCTGCTTCCTGGAATGGCATGACCGCGGGGGCGTTGACCGGATCCTCGAACGGGTCGCGAAGCGGTACCGGCTACCTGTCGAGCGCGGCGAGCATCCGTTAGTCGAGCGATTGATCACGGAACTGGCTGAGTACTTTGCCGGGGAACGAGCCACGTTTACGGGCCCACTGCACATCGCCGGGACGGCATTCGAGCAATCGGTATGGAACCAACTGCTCGCCATTCCTCATGGGGAGACACGCAGCTATGGTGATCTCGCGCGGGCGCTTGGCAATCCGGGGGCGTCGCGGGCAGTCGGACGCGCTAATGGCGCCAATTACATATCGATTCTCATTCCCTGTCATCGGGTATGCGATTCCAACGGCAACCTGCACGGCTACGGCGGCGGCCTTTGGCGCAAAAAACGCCTGCTCGAACTCGAAGCCGGGGTGGTTCAGACGGCGACTGAAATGGGGTAGCATGTGATTTATGCCCTGCGACACCTGGACCGCGTGTGGTGAATGGTGGAGGATCTCACAGCAGAGCTGTGAGCTACCGCGTTGCTTCTATCAGGAGAGTTCCTCTCGTAGGACACGAAAGAACTCGTCGCGCGCATGCCGCTCCAGCCACGGCGCGTGCCCGCATCGGTCTAGGAGAATGAACCGGCTGTCGACGGGCAGCGCCTCGAGTGTCTTCTGCACACCTTCGGCCGGATGCGGATCATGATCACCGTGGATCGCCCTGATCGGACATTCGACACGCTGAAGATATTCCAGTATCTCGCCATTTTGACGCATCCGTCGCGCCGCCGGCCACACACTTTGAAACACGTCGACGCGATAGTCGACATCCCGTGAGTCAACTGCTTCATCGACCGGCTCATATGCGTCAGAGCGTGTCACCAGACGCGCCAACCGTTGAAACTCCTCCGTCTTGCCGACCGCCTCGTGATCCTCCATGGCACGTTCCAGACGGAAGAACTCATCACGCTCATCCTCACTCATACGACTCAGCCGGGTCGCGCCAATCTGCTCGGCGTATTCCGGAGCGAAGGGGGCGCTGCCAATGAGAATGAGCTTGGACACTCGGTCCGTGTATTCGGCGGCAAACATCAGACTGAGCCACGCGCCCCAGGAGTGCCCGACAAGGATGACCGGGATCGTGGCTTCCGCCTCCACCGCGCGTTTCAGCTCATTGATCTGTCCGCGGATGGTCGGCTTGGTGTGAAGTGTCTCGATGACACTCAGATTTTGTGACAGTTCGGAGGCAACCGGCGCCAATTCACCGCAGGCTCCGGGGCCGCCGTGGACGGCGATAATCCGATAAGGTGCTTGTCCATGGAACCTGTCTTCGCTCATAGATATAATCTAAGATGTTGTCGTCGAATGGTCGAGGGGCTTTCTATTGAGATTCAAATCGATTAGATTCCTTTGGAGATGTTGAAGGACGTGTTCCATCGTATCCTCTTCGCGGGACTGCTCACAGTCTTGCTGACAACTACTGCCAACGCATTTGACGGCATCCGACGTGGCTTTGTGGTCGGTGCGGGCGTTGGCCTCACCGCCAATGCCGGCTGGTCGGCGGATTTTAGCATTATTCCCGATCAGAGCGACAATACCGCCGGGTTTGGCGGAGCGTTTCTGCTTGGGTATGCATGGGACAATCAGAACATGATCGTGCTGGAGGCCAACGGCACGCGCTACTCCACCGATATCGGGACGCGCGAGGATGTTTCGGTCGTGCAGGGATTTGTCGGCCCGGCCTGGTACCACTACTTCGGTCCGACCGGAACGAGCATGTACACGGTGGTCGGCGCCGGCGCCTACATCTTTCAATGGGAACACGACGCGCTCGGCTTCAGCGATGAGAATGACCCCGGCCCCGGTGTTGTGGTCGGCGGCGGATACGAATTCACCGACCAATTACAGGTTGGCATATCCGTTGGCGCGGGCCGCACCGAAGAATCCGAGGCGGGCACGCGGTTCGACCATACCCATATTAATGTAATGCTCAGTTATGTTGTTTACTAGACAGCCCTTGTCATCACCTTATTACTCATTTACGTATCTGTCAGCACACACTACAAATACAACTTCCCGCGCCGCCACGCCTCTTCCCATGGCACGAGCAGTCCGGTACACAGACAAATCGGTGCGTCGGTCTCGTACGGCATCGCCCACCGGGATCCGAACGTGTCGAGCACGCGGACATTGGCGTACGTGTTGCGCAGATCGTCGGGATTGTAATTCACCGTGAGTAAAACGTTGCCGTCGGCGGAGCCATACCCCCATAAATAGTGGCTGTTGTGCTGGGACATCACCCGGGGCAATCCGTACTCCCGTCCGTAATAGTTGAGTGCGCCTGTTTCACCGTAATTCCGAGCGATGATGGTACATGTGCGTCGCAGGCTGTCAGGCAGTGAGTGATAAACATCGGCAACCGTTGCTGTCATTGCCTCCCACCCAAACCGATCGGCGTAGTACTGCGGCAACGCCGGCATGTCGCCCCGTTCCCCCGCCGACGGGATCATCCCGATGTCGCTGGTGTACTCGACCAGTTGGGTCGGTGGCAGAACAGGCAGGGTGAGCGGCGCCGTGGCGGCCGCGCTCGCGAGGATGGTCACCACAACCAGTGTCGAAACGGCGATCCGAACGCCTTTGCCCCAGGGACGAATCCAGTGGGCGATGAGCGTCGCGCCGGCAGCGTACAGAGGAGCGTAGGCGGTCGACAGATAGTACGGCTTGCTGCGTTGCAGACCGAAAAACAGGAGCGCACCAAGCCAGATGATTCCCAGCAGGCGATAGGGGCGGAGCGGTCGCCACACCAATAAGGCCACCAATCCCAACACCCAGACCGGGAGCAATCCGGCCCCCATCGGCAGGATCTGTTCCTGCAGATAGCTGGGGAATGAGTGCTCGACGATCTTGTACTGAGCCGCGTTGCGGATGAACTCCAGTGTCGGCCACTCGTGAATCACCTGCCAGGCGACGAACGGCGCCACCAACACAACGGCGATTATCGCCCCCAGCCAGAATTGCCGCGTCGTCAGAACATGCGCGTGACCGGTCAGCAGCAATGCCGGGATGAGGGCCACGACGAAAGCCGCGACGCTCAGTTTGTTCAACGCCGCCAATCCCAACAGAATGCCGAACGCAATCCACAATCGATCGCGGCGTGTGCGAATGATGCGGACCAACACATAAAACAGCAGCGCCCAGAGGACCAGGTCGAGCGCGTTCATGGAATAAAAACCGGTGTTGACCAAGTACAACGGAACCGTCAGCGCACTCAACGACGCCAGCAGCACGCCGAATCGATCAGCGCCAAACTCAGCGGCCATGACACCGATCAGGATGATCAGCAATCCGCCGCACAACGCCGGCACAATGCGCAACGCGCCAACCGAATCGCCGAACAGCATGACCGACAGCTTGAGAACGGCAATCGACAACGGTGGATGATCGACATACCCCCAGGCCACATGACGCGTCGAATCCCAGTAGTACAATTCATCGCGAAAGATGCCGTAGTTGCCGTTGGTGAGAGTGTGAGCGAGGATGCTGATGAGTGCAGCGCCGCCCATGATGAGCCACTGCTGACGGGTCACGCCTCTGGTCCTGCTCGCGGTCATCTCATTATCCACTTATGTGCCTGTACCGCTGAGTTGCCGCCGTCCATTGGCGGTTTGCACATGGGCGGTGAGACATCTCATGCCGTTCTGCCCGAACACATCGATGAGATCATTGCGGACCAGGCCCATGGCGTCAAGTCTAGTGTTGAGGCGCACGGCATCGGGATGAACAATTTCCAATCGACTCAGACGGCACCCGCAATCGGCCAGCCGCGACGCGGGATGCTGTCCTGTTGTCCACTGAATCACCGTCGGACCTGCACCATCCATGATCAATTCACCATCTGCCGGAATCGTTATCAACCACTCCAGTTCGCCCCGGCTCATCGGTTCAATTGCCCCCAACGACATCGGCGATTTCTCGACGACCTCATGGATGTCATCGCATCGGACCACCCACGTGGCCAAACGCGGGGATGCATCCAGAGACAGATCATCAAGCCCAAACCACCGCGGCCGTGACGGTTCGCGTGCATCGGGGTCGATCGCTATGACCTCAAGGTAAATCGAATCAGCGAGGCGCAACAGGCTGTTGTGTGTACCCATGCGGGGATGCTGCCCACCTGGTTGAGGACGGACACCCAACTGCTGTTCGACATAAGCGCAACCGGCGTCCAACGTCGGAGCCGTGATGACCAGATGATCGAGATGACACTCCGGCATCGATTACCGTTTTGTTGCGCCCACCCAGCGAATGCCGATGTCGGCGTGGTTCCGTACACGGTCCATCAGTTGGCCGAGATGGTGATGAATATGCCGCAGCGCAACCAGTTTGTGTTCAAACAACGACACGCGATACCAACTGAACCCGCTCTCCGGCGCGGTCAATTCAAGACGGTCGACCGTCTCATCGATCATCCCGTCGCAGACCGCCCAGTACTCCAGCATCTGCAGCTTCGTGTACGGTTCTCCAGTTTGCGGGGGACGGTGCGGCAATTCGGTCAATTCCAAAATGTCGGGCGGCGACGGCACATCATCCATGTCCTGAATACTCGTCTGATGGTGTTCCCATGGCGTGAACTCGTGCACGCTCGGCTGAATGTAGAGATGCGTGAAGTAAAGCGTGTGGTAGACAATACGCCAGTACGGGTTGAGATATTCCTTACTCACCCACAGGTCCTCCGGGCAATCCTCAATCGCCTGCTTGAGCATCGCCAGCGACGAGTGAAACTGAGACTTGAGTGCGTGTTTAAACAGATCAGTTGATTCGGGCATATTTTCCTCATGGTTAAAGTCAATTGACGATACATGGTGGCGCGAATGAACAGCGAATGCAATCATTCTGTTCGGGCGGGACATGGCAGTATGTTGTCGGGTCGTGTCCCACCCTAACATGGTTGGCGTTGTGCATCCACGGCGAAGCGCCCCAGAAGGTACCCCACAGCTCTGTCTACAGTGAGCCGAGTCGAACTGCTGTGGAGTGCATTGTAGTCCCCTCCGTCCACTCCGTTAGATACCCCCACGAAAACCCACAAGACTATCTTGACAATCACGGTCAAGATTGCAAACTTTCCATTCTGGAGTGATCCAACACCAACCTGTTGAGGAGTCTGAAATGAACCGTTTCGTCACACTTGCTGTTGTTGCGTCCCTCGCGTTGGGACTGCTTCTGGTGCCCGTATCGGGCCAGGCTCAATTCGGTTCGCTGAAGGACAAGGTCAAAAAGAAAGTTGAAGACAAAGCCGACAAGGAAACCGACAAGGCCGTCGATGATGCCGTCGACGAAGGCTTCGAGAAGGGTGTCGATGCCGCCACGGGCAGCGGTGATTCGGACACGCCGAGCGAAAAGGCTGAGGCATCTGAAGCCGCGGAGTCTGAGTCGGCGCCGAGTGCGGCGGAATCATCCACACCAACCGGTGGCACCGAGACCACTGGAGAGACGGCCGGAGAGCGTCCCGGCAGTGGTGTCTGGCTCAACTACGATTTCGTCCCGGGTGACCGCGTGCTCTTCTACGAGGATTTCGCCGACGACTACGTGGGTGACTTTCCCCTCCGCCTGGAGTTCGTCTCCGGGAACATGGAAGTTGCCGAATGGAACGGCGAGAACTACCTGCGCATCCCGGGAAAAGCCGAGTTCGATATCGCTTTAGACCGTTCGTTGCCGGAGAAATTCACATTGGAAATGGGACTTCATCTCGGTACGGAGCAATTCTTTTACATTTACACCTGTGATGCGGGCTGGAAGAAATCATACAACGCGTCCGCGGAGCGCGTCGAACTGCATCGCACCAGAGGCGACAAGCTCATCACAAAAGTGGAACGCAAAGGCCAGGGTGCTGTCACGGAAGAACGGCTCGACTACAGCGGTCTGGTTGAATTGCGTCTCATGGTGAGTGATCGATACCTCAAGGTATATGTTGACGAGACCCGTGTGGCGAACATCCCAAACTCGCAGCTCCCCCGCGCAACCAATGTCCGCTTCCACACCTACTACAATGAACGTGAGGAAACGTTCATCCGTGACATGCGTCTGGCCGAGGGCGGACGGACCATTCTGTACAAGCAACTCGAAGCCGAGGGGCGCGTCGCCACACGCGGCATCTATTTCGATTCGGGCAGTGACGTGATCCGTCCCGAATCAACCCCGACGCTCAAGGAAATCGGCAAGATGCTCGATCAGCATGCCGACCTCAATCTGCTGATTGAAGGGCACACCGACAATCAGGGCGACGACACCTACAACCAGGAGTTGAGCGAGAAGCGCGCTGCGGCCGTGAAGACGTACATTTGCAGCGAGTACGGTGTCGCCGGGGACCGCCTACAAACCGACGGCTTCGGCGAAAGCAAACCGGTCGACTCGAACGATACCCCCGAAGGACGGCAGAACAACCGCCGCGTGGAACTGGTGAAGCTGTAGACCGCCCAGGCAGGATATCGATTGAGATCACGTGCCACTGACTCTTGCTTGTCAGTGGCACGTTTCTTTGTCATGAGCGATATTCGGCACTTCACAGCTGTGCCGTGAGTTCTTCGACATAGAGGTTCCCACGGCAGAGCTGCGGGGCGCCAGTCTAACCGGAGTGTACAATGGCCTACATCAGTTATCTCAACGACGATCAGATTCCCGAGGCCGATCGTGTCCCCGACCGCGACAACATCATCCGTATCCACGGCATTCACAGCCGCACAATGACGCACCATTATGGTCTGTACCGTGAACTCATGGCCGGGCGCAGCCCGCTGACACGGGTGCAGCGCGAGATGATCGCGGTGGTCGTTTCGGCCATCAATGAATGTCACTACTGAATTCATCATCACGGAGCGGGGCTCCGTCGGCATTTGACTGCGCAGAAGATAACGATGGCGGAACAGGAGACACTGATCGACGCACTGACGGACGACTATACAACAGCACGTATCACCCCCGCCGATCGCGCAATGCTCGATTATGCCGCAGCATTGACGCGCGCGCCGAGTCAGATCACGCAGGAGAACATCGATGCACTACGCACAGCCGGTTTCGATGATCGCGGTATTCATGACATTTGCGCCGTGACCGCCTACTACGCGTTTGTCAATCGGATTGCGGATGGGTTAGGTGTAGAGTTGGAATGATGTCGTACTGGGAGGGCGATCCGCGGGTGCCACTGACCTTGGGGCCCGTTGAAAAGGTCGTGTCTTGTTTCCGGACCACGCTTGGGCACCAAACGAATGAATTGTAACCTCGCGTAGGTCCGGCTCTTAGCCGGACCGGTGCGGCTAAGAGCCGCACCTACGCGACGATGATGTGGGCTTTTCAACAGATTCCTTGGTCAGTGGCACCCGCGTTCTACTGATCACCCCGCTTGTACACCAGCACCGCCACCCCTTCCTCCGGCACATGTGTCGCCGCTGCGTTCAACGCGTCGAGAAACCTGGCCCGGGTGATATCCAATCCCATCGCCGTTGCGCGGTCCATTCCGCGTTCTGCCATCGTCAATCCGCGTGTATCGACAATGAAGCTGATCGGTTCACGGGATGCGTATGTCACACCGCGCAAACCGGGCAGCGGCGCCAGCGAATCGGACAGCTCCATCACCGGCGCCTCGCGGATCGCGTCGACCGGTGGCGGATCGAATTGTTCGTACGGCCAGAGGGTATCGGGTTGGGTCGGATATCGTTGAAGTGTCGGCCACAACCTGAAACCGACGTGCTCGCCCAGCATCAGAAGCGCGTCGGCCTCTCCCTTGTGCAATTGCAGCACGGTTGGGAATTCATGATTGAACGCTTCGGGGTGATCAAACGGTAACAGCCGCGCGGGCGTGAAAATGCGTCCACCTTCCTCGATC
>WJJR01000097.1 GCA_014729565.1 Candidatus Zixiibacteriota bacterium
GTCCACGCAATCGTCGGGCCACTTTCCTGATTAGTGTCCGTGCGAGTGCGAAACGTGCATCGCTTGGCCCCACGGCCAGCACGGGAATCTCAAACAGTCCCTGCTGGGCGGCTGCGGTCAATCCGTCGTTTGCATCAATGAAATAGTTGCCACGTGTCGGCACATCGGAAAAATCAATGCGATTCACATTCGTATGCTCACGCATGCCGGGGACAACCGACGAATCGATGCGAAACCCGGCATCGTACAGTCCGCCGATAATTTCGTGTTCACCGGGCTGCAGGCCGAACCCTCCTGCACGAAAGGCGACGCACCGGTAGTCGTCATCAACAGGTAATAAGAGATCGTCCAGGTACCGACGGATGCGCGTTGCGATGCCGGTCGTGAAGTCACGCAAGTGGCGACCCGCGCGCTGGGCACAATGGGCCAACAGGAATGTGTCGGGATCTGTTTCGTAATGTGCCATGTCATTTGTCCCCCGCACAATGTTCGTGTCCATCCAATGCGGATGCACATGAGCTTGCACATCGTGGCCCCGCGTCAACGCATGGGTAAGCTGCTTGTCGACCGCATCGGGAAACGACGACTCCCCCGACTCCCGATACCGCCACAGGCAGGCGACATCGACGAAATTGGTCATGGGAATACCCAGGTCCTCGCAGGCCGCCAGCAACGATTCTGTCGGCCGCAGAAGCACCTCATCCTCGGGGAGGTGATTCCCTCCCAGGTACAGCTCGTAATCGTTGGAGTACAGAATGTTGATCATGCGTCTTGGCAACCGCAACAAAGCCAGCGCCTTGGCACGGCCCGCCGGCTGGTGTCCCGTCGAACTCGCCTCAATACATCCCGCAACGCGTTTGCAGTCAAGAAGATAAATCTGACACTCCGGTTCTTGATTCCGCTTTACTCCGCTCGCGCCAAATCGTAGAATTCGCCCCTTGTGACGATAATCGCCCACCAAATTTAATCGGGGAGTGGTGACGATGCCGGTGGCAAAAACCAAAGCAAAAACACAATCCGCAAAGAGCAGCAAAACGCCTGTCTACAAAAATTTTATTGGCGGCAAATGGGTCGCCTCGAAGACAGGGGAGACCTTTGAAAACCGTAACCCCGCCGACTGGCGCGAAGTGGTCGGCGTGTTCCAGAAATCCGACGCGCGCGACGTCGACGATGCCGTGAACGCGGCGGCCGACGCCTACAAAGAATGGCGGTTGGTGCCCGCACCGAAGCGTGCGGAGATTCTCTACAAAGTCGGGGAACGGTTGATCCATGAGAGAGAGCGCATCTCGCAGGAGATGACCCGTGAGATGGGGAAGATCCTGAAAGAAACGCGCGGCGATACGCAGGAAGCGATCGACATGTCGTATTACATGGCCGGCGAAGGACGCCGTCAGTTTGGCCATACGACGCCATCGGAATTGAAGAATAAGTTCCAAATGTCGGTGCGCCAGCCGATGGGTGTCTGCGGCATGATCACGCCGTGGAACTTCCCCATCGCGATCCCGTCGTGGAAGATCATGCCGGCCTTAGTATGCGGCAACACGATCGTGATCAAACCGGCGACCGACACGCCGCTGTCAGTCGCAAACTTCATGAAGGTCCTCGACGAATGCGGCATCCCTCCGGGCGTGGTGAACATGGTGACCGGCTCCGGACGGAACGTCGGCGAACCGTTGATCAATCACAATGAGGTGAAGCTGGTATCGTTTACCGGATCGACCGAAGTCGGGCGCACGGTGTCATCGCTCTGCGGACCATCGTTCAAGCACTCGTGTCTGGAGATGGGCGGCAAGAACGCGCAGATCGTGATGGATGACGCCGACCTCGATTTGGCGTTGGAAGGCGCCTTGTGGGGCGGATTCGGAACGACCGGGCAGCGCTGCACGGCGACTTCGCGGGTCATCATCCACAAGAAGATCTACAAGAAGTTTGTCGACGCGTATGTCGAGCGTGCACAGAAGATCAAAGTCGGCAATGGTCTCAACGAGAAGATCGAGATGGGTCCTGCCGTGAACGAAGGTCAACTCAAGACCGTCGAAGAGTACGTCAAAATTGGTCAAAAGGATGACGGTGCGAAACTCCTCTGTGGCGGCAACCGTCTCGAAAGGGGTGATTTGAAGCATGGCTGGTTCCATGAGCCGACCGTCTTCGGCGATGTACACCACAAGATGCGCATCGCCCAGGAGGAGATTTTCGGACCGGTCGTCTCGTTGATTCCGGTGTCGACGTTTGAGGAAGCCATCGAGGTGTGCAACGGCATCGCTTACGGTCTGTCGGCGTCGATTTACACCCGTGACGTCAACAAGGCGTTCACGGCGATGCGCGATGTGTACACCGGCATTTTCTATGTGAACGCGCCGACGATTGGCGCCGAGGTGCACCTCCCGTTTGGCGGCACCAAAGCCACGGGCAACGGCCACCGCGAAGCCGGCCAGGCCGCGTTGGATGTCTTCAGCGAGTGGAAAGCGATCTACGTCGACTTTTCCGGCTCGCTGCAGAAGGCGCAGATTGAGGATTAACGTTTTGTCGGGCAATTGTCGTGCGGCCGCCACGGCCGCAAGGGCGGGCGAGGCGCCCGCCCTACAATGAAATCAGAACGTAGGGTAGGTGCTCCGCACCCACCGTACAGCGTGTATTATGCAAGTGCACAACTACTATCTCATCGAACACCTCTGGTTCGCCTCCGCTGTTTAACGGTTGCGATGTATCGCGGATGAACCGATGGGTGGGTGTTACCCACCAACCGTAACCGACAACCAGCTATCAGGAGGCATACATTGGCACGACGCATTCTCATTCAGGGCGCGGCCGGCCGCGACTTTCATAACTTCAACACGATGTACCGTGGCAATCGCAGTTATGAAGTTGTTGGCTTTACCGCTGCGCAGATTCCCGATATCGCCGGACGCAAGTATCCGGCCGCCCTCGCCGGCAAGCAGTACCCGAAGGGCATTCCGATCTACGATGAAAAAGACATCGACACGCTGATTCCGAAACTCGACGTCGATGAGGTGGTGTTTTCGTATTCCGACGTTACGCATGAGTTTGTCATGCACCAGGCCTGTCGCGCCATCGCCGCCGGCGCCGACTTCTCGCTCCTTGGTCCGAAGAAGACCATGCTGAAATCGAAGAAGCCGGTCGTTGCCGTTTGCGCGGTGCGCACCGGCGCAGGCAAATCACAAACCACGCGCAGGGTGTGCGAGATTCTCAAAGAGTCCGGCATGAAGGTCGCCGCGATTCGTCACCCCATGCCGTATGGTGACCTGAAAAAACAGGTCTGCCAGCGCTTCGGCGAGCTCAGCGATCTCGACAAGCACAAATGCACGATCGAAGAACGCGAGGAGTACGAACCGCATATCGTTACCGGCACGGTGATTTATGCCGGTGTTGACTACAAAGAAATTCTCAACGAAGCCGAGAAGGAAGCCGACGTGGTGGTCTGGGATGGCGGCAACAACGACATCGCCTTCTACGATCCCGATCTGTACATCAC
>WJJR01000098.1 GCA_014729565.1 Candidatus Zixiibacteriota bacterium
CAATACGACTCGTTGCCGGTGATCGCATAGGACGATTCAACGTCATCGAATGTCAGCGGATTGCCGTCATTGTCGGTGAAGCCGATCGCCAACCGCAGGTTGTTGATCGGATAATTGCTGCGCAACAGCAGCGGCACCGTGAATTCGCACGTCGACTGGTTGTTCCACTCCACTTCACCGAAATCGATCTCGGCTTCGTACGGTGGCACAGTGACCGATCCATCGTCAGCAGACACGGCGGGCGGATTGAAATTATGTAATTCCTGATCGCAGTCGAGCGCGGTGACCTCGGGCAGGGACGTGAACCACACGGCACTGGCAATGTCATCGCTGTTTTGAATCACTGTGAAATGCAGCTCATAGAACTCGAGACCCTCGGCTGCCGACGTTCCGAATCCGTCCGGTTTGATATCATAGATGATGATATCGCTCGGACCGTTCCAATACGTATAAGGAGATGCGGACAGACGTCCAGAGGGTGTGAAGAACGGCACGGCGTAGCTGAGGACACTGCCGTCAACGGCAAGGCGGTGAATGAACGAGTTGAAGAGGAATTCGTTATCACAAGATACCGTGACCGTGACTTCTTCGCCGACCAATGCTGTATCGTGAGAAATCGAGAAGTGAATGTCAATCGGGTTGATCGTCACCGACCCGTCGGTCTTCGTTTCAATAGGATCGGTCTGGCAACCGCCATCGTTGACCAGATAGGTGGTTGGAGAAAAGGGGTCATCCGACGGCGCCCAGGCGATCGGTTCGGTGATATCGTGCACATTCTCGCACGTGGTCGTAAAGTACAAGGTCAGGAAGGTATCGGTGATGACCGGCTGCATCGGTGTCTGCTCGTTAAGCTGACCGATCACCAGGTAACCGTTCTCCATGAACCAGGGGCCGAAGCCACCCTGCCACTTTCCTCCTTCGGCATGATCGAAAGTCAGGAAGTCGGGTATGTCGAAACGGAAACGGAAGGCTTCGATTTGGTTGTCGCTGCCGATATGCACGGGGATTGAAATCACATCACCGAGATCACCCGTAGCGGTCCCAATGATGCCCTCATCATTTGGTGTTTCGCAGTAGCTTAACTTCGGTGGTGGCGGTCCGACGACGGCTTGCACCGACATCGGGGTTGCGATTATTCCAGCCAGTACGCTGCATAAGACCAGCGTGAGTACCAATCCGTTGCGGTTGAACATAAATCCTCCATTGTGTTGTTGTCCCTACACAACGACGGGGAGAGTTGACGTATTGTACGGCATTCCATCTGCCGTCTTCCGGAGATCACGTTGCGGGTGGAGTCCGGCACTGCGGTGTGAGCGGGCACATCGCGATCCCTCCCTGGATGTCCACTTCGACCCACAGATGTGTACACAGACGTGTACAGCACTCTGGTTCGCACCTTCCCAGTGGCGCGAGGAAATTCAATTGTGCGTGTGCCTAGTCTCGCTGATCCTTGACCCAACAGCAAAATAGCGTTTCCTGCCGGGAAGTCAAGAGATCGTCGGGAGTAGTGTCCGTGTCTCTGAGGTCCTGTCTTGTATTATGGTTGTGACAGTGGATTACCCGTCACCCCGCCCCTCTCCCCCTAAGGGGGAGAGGCTGATCAATGAAGTTTGAGAGACAGTGTAGGGGCACAGCCTGCCGTGCCCGACGACTTGCTATTACGATGGCTCACAATCGAAACAGCACCCGCAATTCGTATTGCGGGTGCTGTTGTCATGAAAGACGGTGTGAGTGGAAATCTTAAACCGCTTCGAGTGCAGTCGCTTCGACGGGCATGTCGAGGCCTTTGCGTTCGATCAGCCAGTTGTGCAATCCGAGCGCCGCGGTGCGCGCCTGACCCATGGCCAATATGACCGTCGCGCCGCCGGTGATGACATCGCCGGCCGCGAACACACCTTCTTTGGAGGTTTCACCGGTTTCTTTGTTTACCTGAACCACGCCCCATTTGTTCGTTTCAATTTCGGGCGTTGAATCGGTGATCAACGGGTTGACACCGAAGCCCAATGCGAGCACGACGGTATCAACGTCGTAGACTTCTTCGGAACCGGGGATCGGAACGGGACGGCGGCGTCCGGAGGCGTCGGGCTCGCCCAATTCCATTTTCTGCACCTCAATCTGTTTGACGAAGTAGTTGTCGTCGCCAATGAAGCGCGTCGGGGCGGTCAGCCAGTGGAACTGCACGCCTTCCTGAATGGCGTGCTCGAGTTCCTCCGTCCGTGCCGGTGCTTCGTTGCGCGTGCGACGGTAGAAAATGTGCACCTCCTCCGGCGACATGCGAAGGGACACGCGCGCCGCATCCATCGCCGTATTGCCGGCGCCAATGACGGCGACCCGCTGACCGCAGTAGACCGGAGTCGCGTTGTTTGGGAACTGATCCGCGCGCATCAGGTTGATGCGTGTCAGATACTCATTGGCCGAGTAGATACCGTTAAGATTTTCACCGGGCAGATTGGTAAACCATGGGAGCCCCGCGCCGGTGCCGACGAAGATGGCGTCGCAGCCTTCTTCATTTAGTAGCTCGTCGATTGTGACCACTTTGCCGACCGGTGCATTGAGGATAATCTCAACGCCCATCTGCTTGAGCACGTCGATTTCCGCTTCGATGACTTCGGCGGGCAGACGGAAACGTGGGATACCGTAGAACAGTACGCCACCGGGACGGTGGAGCGCCTCGAAGATCGTGACTGTGTGGCCGCGCTTGGCCAACTCGAAGGCGGCGGTCAATCCGGCCGGACCCGATCCGACAACCGCGACTTTGCATCCGGTCGGTTCGCCAACGTTCGGGATGCGGACTTCTCCGGTGCTGCGTTCGTAGTCGGCGACAAACCGTTCCAGCATGCCGATGCCGATCGGATGCTTCTTCTTTCCGACCAAACAGAGCTTCTCGCACTGTTCGTCCTGCGGACACACCCGTCCACAAATGGCCGGGAGGATATTGGTTTCTTTAATCTTCCAGGCCGCTTCGACGAACTTCCCTTCGACAATCAGTGTGAGAAACGCCGGGATGTCGACGCCGACCGGGCATCCGCTCATACACGTCGGCTTGCGGCATTCGAGGCAGCGACGCGCCTCGAGCATTGCCATGTCCGGCGTTAGGCCCAGCGGGACTTCCGTGAAGTTGCGAACACGGTCCTGGGCATCCTGTTCCGGCATCTGCTGCCGGGGAACCTGCATGCGTTCTTTCGGTGTCAGTGGATTGGCAGAGGTCATTGTTGTCTCTTTCTATCGGTCATGTCAACGTCGCGACTTGTTCATCGATTTTGCAGGAGTGGTCGAGCGCCGCCTTTTCCTGCGCTGCATACATCTTCTGACGCAACACCAGTTCGTCGTAATTCACCTGGTGACCGTCGAAGTCGGGGCCATGGAAACACGCAAACTTGGTTTCGCCGCCGACTGTCACACGGCAGCCGCCGCACATGCCGGTCCCATCGACCATCACCGCATTGAGCGAGACAATCGTCGGGATTTGCTTCTCGCGCGTCAGATCACTCACCGCGCGCATCATCGGGACCGGACCGACCGCAAGTATCGCGCCGATGGTTTCCGTTTCGAGCAACGGTTCCAGTGCGTGTGTCACAAAGCCTTTGATTCCGTAGGAGCCATCGTTGGTGGTGATATACGTGTCATCACAAATGGAGCGCATGTCGTCTTCGACCAGGACGAGGTCCTTAGTCCGCGCGCCGATGATGCCGATCACACGCCGTCCCTGGGCCCTGGCTTCGCGTGCATTTGGCAATACCGCTCCAGCGCCGTAGCCGCCGCCGATCACGACGAGCGTATCATTCTCCGGCAATTCGGTGCGACGTCCCAGTGGCCCGACCACGTCGAGGAGCGCATCGCCGACCGTCATAGCGTTGAGTCTTTTGGTGGTATACCCGACGCCCTGTACAATCAGACGAATCCAACCGTCCTCGCGATGCCATTCGGCGAGGGAGAGCGGTATCCGTTCGCCATCGTCATCGATGCGAATGATGACGAAATGCCCCGGCTGGGCTTTGCGCGCCACCATCGGCGCCTCGATGCGGAACATCACGGTGTCAGGAGCAACGTCAGTTCGTTCAATGATCTTGTGCATGCTGTCCTCAGTAGGCTAAGTACCTGTTCAAACGCAAGATCGTGAATGCATTCACAATATCGCTGCGATTAACGGCCTTTTGCGGCCGGTGTTAGTCCCAAACAGGGGACTAACCGTCGTCTTTACGTGAAAACGCGGTCAAAAGCAATCGTCCAATCGGTCATTTTGACAAGACGATTCGGGTTTTGACGATGGAAACGATCTCAGATAACTCGGTCGATTGGTTACTGCGCACGACCGCTATTTCGATGTCACCCGCACCACGTGAATCTCCGACGTCTCGTATCCATACTTCGATTCAAACCATGTGTAGCGTGCGAACGCAACATGTTCACCGCTCGGGGCCCAAGTCGGCTGGCGGTCGTCGGTAGCGGTGTCATTGGCGATCATGCGCACGTTCGTGCCATCGGCATTGGCGATGTAAATCCGGGACTGTCCTGTCCGCAGCGAGGCGAACGCGATCTGTTGGCCATCGGGCGACCAGACCGGCCAGCCATCATACGACGGGCTGTCGGCAAGCGTATACAGGTCGTTGCCCTCCGCATCGAGAACGACAACATCCCAATCTTCGTGGGAGATGATCCGCCGGCATACAATTCTGGATTCATCGGGCGACCACGAGGCGTACGTTTCGACTGCCGCGGAGTGGGTGATGCGCTGCACATCCGAGCCGTCGGCGGCCATTCTGTAGACATCGACATTCAGCGAATCCGGCGCATTCGGGTCGGGACGCTCGGAGCAGAAGATGATGCGTTGGCCATCCTCAGACCAATACGGATGCTGATCGGCGAATTCGTTGTCTGACAGGTTTTGTTGATTGCTGCCATCAGCATCCATCACGTAAATCTGTGAATGTCCGTCCCGGAACGACTGGAAGGCGATCCGGGACCCGTCAGGCGACCAGACCGGCGTCCCATCGCGCTCGGGTGCATCGGTTAATTGTGTGCGTGACCAGTCGCTCAGATCGAGCACGTACACGTCGAAATCGCCATCAGCGTTGGACATGTAAGCGACTCTCCCGCCATCGGGATGGTAGTCCGGATAGG
>WJJR01000099.1 GCA_014729565.1 Candidatus Zixiibacteriota bacterium
GGCGAAGGTCAAGACTGGGCGGCGTGGACACTCGACATCCGATGGCGCGACGGCGACGTTTTCAATATCAGGTCGCTTGATGATGCCCGGCTCGTCCCCGCGCCCTCGCTCTTCGTTGCGATTTGTTCGGGGCTCAGCGTCATAGGCCTAGCCAGTTTCTGTTTCTGTTGCAGAAGAAGAAAAGGCATTCCCTAAGAGGCTGTATCAGAACGCGCTAGCATTGCTATCATTTTTGGTGACGGTCGTATTTGCATTTCGTTCTTCGTCGGAGCGCTGTTTGCTCATGTCTTCGTGTTGTGTGAACTCGATTCAAGTCAACACAAGGAGGACTTCGTAATGGCTGCTCCACTTCTTCCGGACGACTTATGGGAACGAATCAGACCGCATCTGCCTGAACATAATAGACGCTTTTGGGGCGGTCGTCCTCCGTTGGACGACCGAAAGGCCCTAATAGGGATCATTTTCGTGCTCAAGTCAGGCATCGCTTGGCAGGATCTTCCTCAAGAAATGGGATGTGGCTCGGGAATGACATGTTGGCGACGCATGCGCAAGTGGCAGAAAGCAGGAGTCTGGGATACCGTCAAGCAATTGTTGCTGAATGAACTTCGCGAGGCTGACAAGCTGGATTTCTCTCGGGCCGCCGTCGACAGCGCGTCCGTTCGAGCCTTCGGCGGTGGCGAAAAGACAGGTCCAAGCCCAACCGATCGCCGTAAGTCTGGCAGCAAACATCATGTCGTAACGGATGCCAACGGAGTCCTTTTGAAAGTAAAAACCACCGCGGCAAACCGACATGATTCGACTCAATTGCTTCCGTTGATCGACGAAATTCCTCCGGTCGCGGGCAAGACCGGGCACCCGCGCAAACGCCCCGACGAAGTGTATGCCGACCGCGCCTACGATAGCGAACCACATCGCCGAGACCTTCGGGACCGTCATATCGAACCGCACTTGGCGCGACGAAACACTGATCATGGCAGTGGCCTAGGCATCTTCCGCTGGGTGTCCGAAAGGGCGCTCAGTTGGCTCCATGGCTTTCGCCACCTGCGCACCCGATACGACCGATCTGCCGACATCCACGATGCGTTCGTGACACTTGCTGAATGTCTGATCTGCTACCGAATCTTGGCTACGGAGTGATATCACGTTTTGTTATAGCCTCTAAGGAGTCGCGTCACATTAACTTGAGGGTTTCTGCGGACGGATGTGGTAATTCCACTCACCGTGGAATTGGGCGGGCTTGAGATTCACGGTAGCGAGTTCTGCGTCGGTGACTTTGATACCCAGCGGATAAGCTTTGGAATCAAGTTCGGCTTTGATCTTCAAGCCCTCGTTGGTTGTCGTGTTGGCAATCAGGTTGATGATGACTTCGTGACTGACGAGTGGACGTCCTCGCCAGTTTTGCGTGATGTGGCAGAACATCCGGTGTTCGATCTTGTTCCATTTGCTGGTGCCCGGCGGGAAATGACAAACATGAATCGGTATCTTCAGCCGGTTGGCCAGTTCCTGCAATGCTACTTTCCAAAGTCGGCAACGGCTGCCGTTGCTTCCGCCGCCGTCGGCGATGATCAGAAGCCGCTTCGCGCCGCGATGGCGTCTCGATCCCATCTTTCTCCACCAGCGGCGAATCGCTTCCACCGCAAAGCGGGCCGTGTCGTGGTCGATACCAACGCTCACCCAACCTTGGTTCTCTGTGAGGTCATACACACCGTACGGGATCGCCTTGCCCAGTTCCTTGTCCATGAAATCATGAACTTGCACTTCATCGGGCTCTCCCTGCGGTTGCCATTCTCGCCCGCCATTCCGAAAATTCCCGACCAATTCCTTCTTCTTCGTGTCCACCGAGATCACCGGCTGTCCGAGTCTCTGAAACTCCAGCACCGCCGCATTGATGTGTTCGAATTGGGCGTTGCGATCTGGATGGTCCTTGCCTTCTTTCGTCTTGCGGTTGCTTTGCAGACTATAACCCGCGGCTTTCAACAGTCGGCCAACAGTTCGCGGGCTGACCGGATGGCTTTGCTTCGTCAGTTCCTTGGCCAACTGTGTTGTGCTCTTGCATGTCCAGCGCAACGGCGATTCCGGATCGCCTCGTGTCGCCGGATCGACCAATCGCTCCAGGGCGGCAGCCAACTCCGGATCTGCGTCAGTGGCTCGCTTACGACCTCCGCCCGGTTTTCGCACCCGCGTTGGCGGAGGTGCCGACGGGTCGGCTTCTCTAGCCTCCAGTTCAGCCAGCCCTCTGGCAATCGTGTTCGGAGCCATGCCAGTCGCACGGCTCACCGCGCGAATCCCGCCCCAACCATACGACTTCGCTTCCGCCGCAGCCCACTGACGGCGCATTCGTTCGTCCATCAGCGAAGCCAAGGCGGCATACCGAGATTCAATCCGTTGAATGGCGGCTGCGTCCTGCATGGCCGCCTTATAGACAAACCTCGAAAACTCGTCAAGTTATTGTGACGCGACTCCTTAGCGTGTATTTGGTACCTGGCTTGCGTCGATCGACTGGACTCGGCCC
>WJJR01000100.1 GCA_014729565.1 Candidatus Zixiibacteriota bacterium
GATGACATTCCATGATGCTCGTTAGATACAAACGGCCCGCTCCGCATTCGGAACGAGCCGTTCACGTATCGTATCGGTGCCGATTCGTTTACGGGGTGATCTGCATTTTGCGATTGTGGCGGAAGATGTTCGAGCCGTTGAGATCTTCGTATGGCGATACGAAATACTTGATCACGTTGTGTGTGAAGTAGTTGTTGGTCACGCCGGTGTTGGCCTGGATGCCGGTCGGGAAACGCTCGAGGTGGTTGAAACGGATCTTATCGTGTGACGGTCCATCGTCGGGTCCGCCACCCGGCGCCGGGTTGTAACAGATGGCGAGCAATCCCATGTCGCCGCCGGTGACGCGATTGCGGAAGACATGGTTTTTGTAGCTGCCGGAGCCGCGGACAAAGATACCAAGATTGACGAGATCCATCTGATTACGTGCGATCCAATTGCGCGGGCTGTTGATCAGCATGATGCCGATCTGCGGCGCGATGCCGGCGCCGGGATCGGCAAACTCATCGCCACCCTCAATGGAGACGCCTTTGACCGCGCAGTGCTCCGAATTGAGAACAGCAACGCCCAACCCAAGTGTTTTCAATTGGCCACCCCACACCAGGACGTGCTTGACGCCATCGAGCACGATGCCGCGTCCCTCTTTATTGCCCGGACCGGTCAGGCAGTGATTGCCCAACAGCAGCAGGACATGGTCGGATTGCACGACAATGCCGTCATCGGCGACAGCGAAGTCGTCGGTCACGGCATAGATACCCGGTTCGGTGATCACGGCCGGACCATCGATGGTGTTCCAGCCGAACGATGCCGACATCGGAGTGTTCAATGGCTCCTCCGATTCGATCATCTGTTCGAGTTCGGCCTTGAATTCAGGCGTGACGGTGGTTTGTGATTCGGTGGTTGGCGCTGTCGTCGACGTCGGGGACATCATGCCGTCATCCTGCGCACATCCCCAGAGGCCCACGGTTATGATCAGTACTGCGAGTAGTGCGATTCTGCGACGCATAGAAACTCCTTTCGCGGTGGGCGGCAGCCCACCGTTCCGTTAACAGACTTCTCCGTTGATGAACTCGGTGACTTGTGGTGTCGGGTGGCGTAGCGAGGCGCATGTCCGCGTTACGCAAACTGACTGCCATTCACGAGTTCGAATCACATGACTGTTGAACACGCGCGTGTACGGTTCAGTACGAAGTGTGGAATTGATTGGATTTCGGAAATCGAAGAAAGATGCAGGGACGTGGCGGTGGCGTAGCGATTGTCAGAATTCCGTTTCGACCCTCGCAAACGTAGCATGGCCAGTTCGACTCCGCTCACTGCAAGCGTCGCGTCCGTGCCGCATGGGCACTTCGGTTTACTCAGTGTAAACGAGGCGCCCGTGCTACATCGGCCGGTCAATCGGAAGATTACTCTGACAATCGCTATAAACGATCTTTGCGCGGGATTACGGTGCGTCGACACCCGGTGTGGTGAGGTACATCATCCCGGTGGGTGTCGGCTGGCCGCCTTCGGGTTCGATTGTGACGAGGAATTCGGGCATCTCATCTTCTTCGTCGAGTTCATCGAGCATGAGCATCGCGCTGCCGTCTTCATTGACCGTAAACGTACCGACACTGGTCGGCTGCCCGTTGCGCATGACCCACAATTGATATTCCATGCCCTCGGGGTTCTCGGGCAGGGCATACATGAAGACCACGGCTTCGCCACGCATCGGATCGACCACGACCTTGCCGAACGCCTGTTCATTGGGTCCGACTCCTTCGAGATCGGCAAACGACATCCCCGGCATGCTCAGGAGATTGGTCACGTCCTGGGTTTCGATCAGCTCACTGCGCAGATCGTCGGCTTCGCGGGCAACATTCTGGTATTGGAAGAACATGATCACGGCGGCCGCAACGGCGGCTCCGGTGACCAGCCAGCTCAGGTTGATGCGCGTGGCCGGCCGGGCGGTTGTGCCCGATTTGCTGCGCGCCTGAATCGACGACATCACGTTGGATTTCATGTGGGCCGGGGGATCGTGCTTCGGCACGCCCTGCGCCAGGTTGGCGCAGACCTCGTCGAGTTCCTTCAGCCGTTGCGCGCACTCGGGGCAGTTGGTGGCGAGATGCACCTCAACGTCGCGATGCTCCTCGGGTGTGAGGGCGCCGAGCACGTACGATTCGAGCAGTTGGTAGGCGTCGTCGTGTGTCATGAGTCCGACTCCCGGTGACCCGTCATGTGGTCGCGCAGGGCCGACATGGCGTTGCGAATCCGGGTTTTGACTGTGCCCAGCGGGATCTGCAGCCGTTCGGCGATACCGCTGTGCGACAGTCCTTCAAAATACGCCAAATCGATGACATCCCGGTGGGGTTGATCGAGTACCGACAGGGCATGGCCGACTGTCTGGCGTTGTTCCTTGTCGATCAACGCATCCTCCTGATGGGCGGACGGGTTGTGCCCGGGATTATCGTGTCCATTCTTCAATTCCACTTCCTTGCTGCGCGCCGAGTACCCACGGGACCGAGTCTTGTCGATGGCGAGCCGCCGGGCAATGGCCACCATCCACCCGAGAGCGGTGCCGCGCGAGCGGTCGAAGGTGGCCGCCTGATCCCAGATCCGCACAAAGGCATCCTGCGTAACCTCTTCGGCGTCGGTGACATCGCCCACAATCCGCCGGATCAGGCTGTACAGCAGCCGCCCATGGCGGTCGTACAGCATGCCCAGGGCGGCCTCATCGCGGTCACGAATCAGCGCGAGCAGGACCGCATCGGCTGCGGCGTCGGAATCGGTCACCCTATGCTCCGTTGGGCCCGTGTTGGCGCCACCATCAAGTGGATACGAAGTCTCATCAGCATGTGGATTCACCTGATCTGTCAATCTACCGGTATTCCCCCCACAGAATCAAGGGGTGGTGGGGGGCCGGAGAGACTGGAAATGGCCCATTTGGTTGCGTATAATCAAGTAAGTTCTGAGGAGATCATGACCGTGACGTAGCATGCGACCACAATATCAGCCGGGAGACAACCCCGGGGGGTGCCCTTGACGTCAAAGCGGGGGCTGAGACAACACCCCTAGAACCTGATCTGGATCACACCAGCGTAGGGAACGGGTTTTGAGATAGACAGCGAGTTTTGACGGGCCGTTCCGCAGTGATGGAACGGCCCGTTGCTTTTGGGATTTGGTCCCGTGAAAGGAGTTACCAATGGAACAGGCAACCGCACAGAAGGCGCAACTTCCTGATATCGGCAAGGTCTCCGAGACTGTATTCAATGAGGTGATTCTGCCGCATCTCGGACGGAAACGTCCCGAGGTGGTGGTCGGTCCGCAAAACGGTGTCGACGTCGGCGTGGTCGATATCGGCCATGGGCAGGTGATGGTGTCAACGACCGATCCGGTGTTTATCGTGCCGCCGTACGGTTGGGAACGGTCGGCGTGGTTTGCCATTCATATTCTCGCGTCCGACGCGTGCACGTCGGGGCTGCCGCCGAATTACATTACCATCGATTTGAATCTGCCGATGAGCATCACCCGCGATGAGCTGGAAACGATGTGGGAGACGATGCATCGTGAATGCGAAAAGATCGGCATGGCGGTGGTAACCGGTCACACCGGACGGTACCAGGGATGCGACTACCCGATGGTCGGCGGGGCGACGGTGATTTGCATCGGCCCGGAAGACCAGTACGTGACGCCGACGATGGCCAAGCCGGGTGACCGGGTGATTATCACCAAGGGCGCGGCCATTGAAGCGACCGGCCTGTTTGCCGTCACCTTTCCCAGGCAGGTGGCCGACGCGTATGGTGACAAGCTGGCGAAAGAGGCCGAGGAGGTATTCTGGCAGATGACGACAGTCGATGATGCCATGACCGCGGTGCAAGTTGGTGTGCGTGACAATGGTGTCACCGCGATGCACGACGCCACCGAGTGCGGCGTGTGGGGCGGTCTGTCGGAAGTGGCACAGGCTTCGCAGGTCGGGATGAGTATCGAAAAGGGCGAGATCGTGGTGCAGGAGCCGGTGCAGAAAGTCTGCGAGATGTATGAGATCGATCCGTTCACATCGATCAGTGAAGGTACGTTGATCATCACCTGCCGTCCGAACAAAGCGGCCGATGTGGTGAAACGTCTCAACGACAAGGGGATTGCTGCGACACAAGTCGGCGAAGTGGTCGATCGTGCCGAAGGACGGAAGTATTATGAAAACGGCGTCGCGCATGACCTGGTGCATCCGCAGGTGGATCCGTTCTGGGCGGCGTATGGTAAGGCGATGAGTGAAGCGGCGGGGTAGTCGTGTTCATGGAGGTGCTGTCTCTGAACGGCTGGCACAGCCTTCAGGACCGTGACGTGAAGGGTGCATAGAGAACAACCACGGGCCTGACGGCGTTTTGAGGAAGGTGGGATCGTATAATCCACGAGCATTCGTAGCGGCGTATTGCATACGCCCGGAATGGTCGTAGGACATGGCTCCGCAGGGCGTATGCAATACGCCCCTACACATGACGGTCCTATCAATGCGTATCATGATTATGACGCAGACTAGTTCAACACGTCCTGAAGGCCCGTGGCACCCGGGAAGATACATTAACTCTCAGATGGTGACCTATGAGTGAATCAATTGTCCGGAAAATGCGGAAGGCGGCCGATCCCATTTGGGCGGCGGTGCTGGCGCATCCCTTTGTGCAGGGGATCGGCGATGGATCGCTGTCGCGCGATCGGTTTGAGTTTTATCTGAAGCAGGATTATGCGTACCTGATTGATTTTGGACGGGTGCTTGCCATGGCCGCGGCGAAAGGTGACACGCTCAACGACATGCAGACATTTTCGGCGCTGGTGGAAAGCACCCTGCACTCGGAAATGGAGTTGCATCGCCGCACCTGTTCGGATTATGGCATTTCCGCCGAGCAATTGGAGCAAACGGTACCGGGCTTGATCACAACATCGTACACGAGTTTCCTGCTGCGTGCCTGTTACGAAGGCGATTTCCGTGATGTGTTGGCGGTGCTGTTACCGTGTGCGGCGGGGTATTGTGAAATTGCGGCGCATCTGAAAGAGCGGGGAACGCCCGACCACAAGCATTACCGTGACTGGATTGACACTTACACAGCACCGGAGATGATTGAGGTTACAAACTGGATTCAGGATCGTCTCGACGAATTGGGCGCCGGTGCGCCGGAGCATCGCTTCGGACGGTGGACGCGTCTGTACGAAAACAGCGCGCGGTTGGAATTGATGTTTTTTGATATGAGCTGGCGCAAAGAACTGTGGCCCGATCCGATCCCGGACACCTCGGCGGTGGCGACATGACGACGAGGCCCGATCCACGACACTGGGGCTTGTACGCGATCACCGATGAATCGCTGTCACGCGGTCGAACGCACGCGGAGATTGCGGCGGCGGCGATTGCGGGCGGGGCTGATGTGGTGCAACTGCGTGATAAGACGTCGTGGGGACGACGATTGTATGATATGGCCCGACGCATTCGGGCATTGACCCATGACGCCGGCGTGGCTTTCGTCATGAACGATCGTGTCGATATAGGGATGGCGGTCGGCGCAGAGGGTGTACATGTTGGTGTCGATGATCTGCCACCTGATGCGACACGTACATTGATTGGGCCGGATCGCATTCTGGGACTGTCGGCACGCAACGTGAATGAAGCGATTGAAGCCGAGAGACAGGGCGCCGACTATATCGGCTTCGGTCCGATCTACGAAGCGCGCAAAACGAAGCCCGACACGGCCGATCCGACGGGGTTGGAGGCATTGAAACAGGTGTGTGAACGAGTCCAATGTCCTGTGATTGCGATTGGCGGCATTACCCTCGACAATGTTGCCGAAGTGATTCGTGCGGGTGCCGACGGGGTGGCCATTATCTCGGCGATTGTGGCGGCCGATGACATTGCCACCACCACGCGTCAGTTCAAAGAGCGGATCGCAGAGGCGAAAGCGAGTGTCGCACGGTGAGCGAACGCGAACCGACAGTCGCTGAGATCGGTGAATTTGGTCTGATCGATCGCATTCGCACGATCTGCGGTGGGGATACGTCGCCGGACCTGTTGTTAAGCATCGGCGATGACACCGCGGTTGTACGACTCGATGACCACCGCGCCATGGTTGCCACCTGCGATATTCAAGTCGAAGACATTCATTTTCAGTGGAACACCATCACGCCGTACCAACTGGGCCGCCGCAGCATGGCGGTCAATCTCAGTGATATCGCGTCAATGGGAGCAACACCGTTGTATGCACTAACGTCGTTGGCGGTGCCGCCGTCACTGCCCGCCGCGCATTTCGATAAGATGTTCGCCGGGATGAACGATGAAGTGCGCCAGTTCGGTGCGCTCGTTGTGGGGGGCAATCTGGCGCGTTCGAATGAACGGTTGGTGGTTGACGTTTTCATGTGGGGGATGGTTGATCCCGCACACATGCTGACTCGCACCGGTGCGCAGGCGGGCGACGTGGTCTATGTCACCGGCGCGCTCGGATCATCGCGGGCGGGGCTTGACGTGTTGATGCGCTATGGCCCTTCCTGTTCGGATGAGTATGCGGAGGTGGTGCGTGCGCATTTGGAGCCGCGTCCACGTGTGCGTGAGGGCCGGACAATTGCACAGTCAGGACTGGCAACGACGATGATCGATGTCAGCGATGGCCTGGCGGCCGATATCGGTCACATCTGCGACAGCAGCCAGGTCGGTGTCGAAATCGACGAATCGCAGCTCCCATTTGATGCCGTGTTGTTCAAAATTGCACGCAACGCCGAACGCGATCTGCGGGAATACACTCTTTATGGCGGTGAGGACTACGAACTGCTGTTCACCGTTCGTAGTACTGATGCCAACGCGATGGAGCGTCTGGCACAGGAGAACGGATTTGCGTTGCGGGGGATCGGACGTGTTGTCGCCGATCGTGAGGGACGCACGTTGATTGATCCGCAGGGAACACGTCATGCGCTCGATCCGAAAGGATGGGACCATTTTCGGGTGGTGTGAGGAGATTCTGTAACGCTGTGTGATGCAACACAAAGGATGGATTATGAATAGAGCGCTCACCATCGCCGGTTCGGATTGCAGCGGCGGCGCTGGCATTCAGGCGGATTTGAAAACGTTCACCGCGTTTGGCGTGTATGGCATGTCGGCGATCACGTCGGTGGTGGCCGAGAACACGGTCGGTGTGCAGAAGGTGCATGATCTGCCGGTTGATCTGGTTGTCGAGCAGATCACCAGTTGTGTATCCGACATCGGCACCGATGCTGTGAAGATTGGAATGCTGTCGAATCCGGCGATTGTCGAGGCGGTCGCAGCGGCAATCGACGAACACCAATTGCCCAATGTTGTCGTGGACCCGGTGATGGTTGCCAAAAGCGGCGATCCGTTGCTGAGCGAAGATGCGCGCACAACGATCACAGAAAAGCTGCTGCCGAAGGCATTCGTGATCACACCCAACAAACACGAAGCGGAAACGTTGCTGGGCCGCAAGCTGTGGACGTTGGAAGACATGAAGACCGCGGCGAAGGAACTGGCCGATCTGGGTTGCCGGTGGGTGGTCGTCAAGGGTGGACACATGACCGGTGAATCGCAGGCGATCGATGTGGTCTACGACGGGCAGTTTGTGCACACGCTGCCGGCGCCGTTTATCGATACGCCAAACACCCACGGCACCGGCTGCACGTTTTCCTCAGCGATAGCGGCGTCGTTGGCTAAAGGAGTTCATCCACTCGAAGCAATCGGGCAGGCGAAGGGGTACATTACGCGCGCCATCAAGGAAAGTGTACCTCTGGGCAAGGGCCACGGTCCGACCAATCATTTGGCCGGTGTGGAGAGTGAGTGGTTTGTGGTGCCGCAGGATGTGCGGAAGCGGTGAGCAGTCGCTCTTGTCGTTGCAACCGTTGGGGCGTATGGCATACGCCCCTTTTCACATTACCGCGTGGGCGGTCGGGCGTATGCCATACGCCCCTACGCCAGCAGTCCCTCCAGAATTACCGCATTCGATCGCGTTCCCTCAAGGCGTGACGTCACGATCGCCTGATACTCCGGCGAGTTGTACCAGCGTTTGACCTGGTCTTTGTCGGCAAATTCGATCAGCACCGGGAACTTGGGGCACCAGTCGCCTTCGACCTGTTCGTATTGGCCGCCCAGGACAACATAGCGTCCGTTGTACTGCTGGACTGTCTCGACAACCTTGGAGCGGTACTCTTCCATTTTGCTTTCGTCGGTGATTTCCAGAATGTCGACGAAAAAGTAGGCTGGCATGGTTCACCTCCGTATCAGTGACATTTCAAATTCAGAATATGCTGCGTGGCCCGGACCACCCGTTGTTCATGTAGTGGTAACGCACGGGAGGCGTATTCAATACGCCCCTAAAAATGACTCTCAAATGCACATACTGATGTTCTCAACAACCCCTAACATCCGGGCCTAAGTCTCCGCAGTCTTTTTAACGATTTTTTGAACCGTATTCCAGTTCCGTGATGTGGCCGGTGTGTCAAATTCCTTCTCGACGAACAGATTTGGTACGCCGTAGCGCCCCTTGCCGACCGGGACGCTGACGAGAAACACATCGCTGCCGCTCACTTTGATGATCTTAAGACCGTCCTTTTCGGCGGTGAGCGGCAGTTTGGGACGTTTCTTCGGTTTGTCCTTCAGGAACGCGACGTAGAGTTTCAGGTCCTGAGTGGTGTCGACGTTTTTGAACGGATCGGATCTGATCATGCGTTGCAGGTCGTTGTGTGTCCGATACATCACGTCGATCTCTTTACCCATGAGCGTGTTCAGTTTGGCCTGAATACTCTTAAACAGTTTCGCCTGGCCGGTGGTCGAGTCGGGGGCATCGAAGATGACGTTGCCGCTTTGGATGTAGGTCTGCACGTTTGTCGCACCGGCGGCTACAAACGCTTTCTTCAGATCGGCCATCTTGACGAGGGCGCGTCCGCCGACGTTGATGGCGCGGAGGAAGGCGATGTGGGTCATGGGGTTCAGGTTTCAATCAGTCTCAAATTGTCATCCCCGTCCACTGTGGCGGACGGAACCAATTTCGTTTGGTGCAAGAGACAAAATATGGATTCCCGCTTTCGCGGGAATGACAGCTAGTTACTTTCAGTGGAGGCTGCGCGGCTATTGTAGGGTGGGTGCTTTGCACCCACCTTCACGCTACCCC
>WJJR01000101.1 GCA_014729565.1 Candidatus Zixiibacteriota bacterium
GTGCTGGAATCGAGTGCGTTTCGCATTTCACACACACCATATCCGAACACCGGAGATACGCTCAACCCGTATGCGATCGTCGCAACGATTGTGTCCGATACCGCGCTGTTGACCGATTCGCTCTCCCTGTTCTATCGTTCCTCGGCCGATACCGGCTCATCGTTCACGCGTGTTCCGTTGACGGCGACGGGCAATCCCGACGAATACAGCGCCGACATTCCGCCGCAACCGACGGGATCGACGGTGGAGTACGGCCTGACGGCGGAGGACCTCTCCGGCGAACGCGTGGTCTCCCCCTCGGACTTCCCCACGTTCGTGCATTCATTCAATGTCCTTGGAACACCGGTACTCGCTTACTATCCGGGACTGTTCGATGTCGAACTGGAGAGTGGGTACCAGCTCACCGAGTATCTGACGATTCGCAATGACGGAAATGACGATCTCGAATATGAGGTAACACCGGTCGCCTCTCCTCTCCTCAGCGTCAATCCGACCGACGGCTCGGTGCCCCCCAATGACAGTGTTATGATCGCGGTGCTCTTTGATGCGACACCGATTCACCAGGACACCACGTTCAATTACACAATCAACCTGACGGCTGACGATTCTGTGGGATCGGACATTGACATTCCGGTCACGATGCATGTGTTGGCGCCGGACTACTATGTGGAGGTGAATCCCGAGTTTGACTCACAGATCCAAGCGGCGGCGGACACGATCGACTACGACGTCGTGCTGACCAATTACGGTGCGATGGATGACCAATACGATTTTACCATCAGTGTTGCCGATTGGCCGACAGACGTGTGGGATTCGGGCATGACGTCCGTCATCACGCAGACGCCGGTGCTCTCGCAGAACGATCAATACACCATCCATCCTCGTGTCATTATCCCGGCCGGTGAACCGTACGGAACCGCAGACACGTGCGTCATCACTGTTCAATCGCTCGGTGATACCGCCATCTCCGGAACATTTACCGGACTCTCGATCTCGGCCGGTCAGCCGGATAGCATCCCGTGGGGTGATGAGTTCCTGAGCACAATTGTGGACACACTGCATTGGCGCGACATCCAAGACGTAGCCGTTAATGATATCGGTATTGCCGAACCCTCGCCCCCGTACTCGCTCAACCTCAATGGTAATCCGAGCGGCAATGATGCCATAACGTCAGTGCCCATCAACCTCTCCGGGCAGGTTCAGGTTGTGCTCTCCTACTGGTACCAACGCACCGGTGGCGGCGAGACGGTCGATTTCGGAGAGGATCTGATTTTTGAATTCAGGAACAGCACCGGCGATTGGGAAGAGATATCGCGGCAGCCGGGCAACGGACCTCGCATGACAACCTTTGAACAGGTTGATGTGTACTTGCCGTCATCGGCGTATCATGCCGATTTCCGGCTGCGTATCCGATCGATCGGCACCGCCGGTCCCTACGATGACTGGTTTGTCGACGACGTGTTGATGTACGCACCCATTCCGCCATCGGTGTGTTACGACCCGGCAGTGTTCAGCTTCGAATTGGCCGAAAACGACACAATGTATGACACACTCATCGTTTGCAACGACGGCCCCGGTGAGTTGCGGTACTTTCTCAGCCAATCACTGCTCGGCGCAATGACGTCGATCAGTGAATTGTTGGGGCCACCTCCGGTCCACGACGAGAACCAATCCCTGACTGTCGATCAGGGCGCGCCGCCGGCGACGTCTCCGTATCCGGCGAGTGCATTCCCCCAACTGACCGGCACGGTTCAGATTTTGGCCTGGATTCCGTATGCCGATCAATACCAGGAATACGCGAACATGTTGAATGCGCTGTCGACCTACTTCACTGACTTCACCTTGACGGAAACGACCGCGCTCGATTCCACGAACTTTGAAGCCGCGCTACTCGGGCAGGACATCTTGCTCATTCCCGAACAGGAAGGCGCCCCAAATCTGTTTCCCATCGGTGAGGACTTGGCTTCCGTGCTCCAGACCTTTGTGGCCGGTGGGGGCGGCATTGTCGCGTGCGATGGCGCTGGAGCGTCCGTCTCAGCGTTCCTCCGCGGAGCGGGCGTGCTGGATGCCACTGGTGGAACCTACTTCGGTTCCGAAGCGATCGAAACTATCGGTCAACATCCGGTGACCACCGGTATTGAGGGAGTGCACACCGCTCAAAATGCGACCCGCATCATCGACCACACCGACGGTGAAACCGTAATGGTGCACTCCGCCACTGGCGCCCCGGTGGTCGTGGTCAAAGAGGACGCGGGGGGACGCGTTGTCCTCTTCGGATGGGACTTCTATGACTATGTCGATTTCATGGCCCGATCCCTGGCCAATGCGGTCGAATGGACATCCGGTCGGGCGTGGCTGACCGTCACTCCCCGCGGCGATACGTTGGCTCCCGGGGAATCGACGTATGTCACGTTGACCATCAATACGTCGTCGACTGGCTCGGGTGATTATGACAAGCTGGTCAATATTCACAGCAATGACCCCTACGATCCGCTGGTTGAGATCCCGGTCGACTTGCGTGTACGTGGTCCGGAGATCGACGTGTATCCGACGTCGGTTACCGACACCGTCGTCGAGGGCATTGACCAGGCTGCCTTCCTATGGGCACACAACATTGGTGAAGAACCATTGACGATTGATTCGGTGCGGGGAGCGGTGGTCTGGCTGACATCGGCTGTGCCGGCGACCATTATCCCTCCCGGCGATTCGGCCGAGATCGAAGTCACCATCGGTGATGTGACGTTGTATCCGGGTGATCATCAAGGTGACATATTGATCTTCTCGAATGACTTCGACGAGGCCGTGTTTACGGTCCCGTTTGACATTCATGTCGGACCCGATCCGGACATTGCCGTCGATCCGGAAAGCTTGCTGATCGTGATCGCCAAAGACGATACCACCTCAGCCGGCTTGACTCTCGACAACGTCGGTGATGGCACACTCAGCTACTCGACGACAATCCACTATTCACCACTCGCGGACGCCGTGGTCGATCCGCCGTCTTATCCGGCGGAGTATGCTGATCCCATTGCCAAGGGAGACACAGATACGCGGGTTGGCCATCCGGTCGTGCACGGGTCCGGCGGTCCCGACAGTGCCGGATATCGCTGGATTGACTCCGATGAACCCGGCGGACCGCCGTTTGATTGGGTCGACGTGTCCGGAATCGGAACGCCGGTCGCGGGACTGTCTGACGATAGTTACGTGGGGCCGTTTTCGATCGGATTCGATTTTCCGTACTACGACTCGGCGTATGCCGAGTTCTACATCGGCAGCAACGGCTTCATTGGCTTTGGTCCGACCGCAGGCTATTATTCGCTGAGCAATACACCAATTCCCTCGACGAGTTCACCCAACAACATCATTGCCTGGTGTTGGGATGACCTCTATCCCGATGGGCAGGTCTATTACCACAGCGACGGCAATCGTCTGGTCATCCAATTCGACGGTTACGGGCAATACTACACCCCCGGCAATATCACGGCAGAGATCATCCTGTACAAGAATGGCAGAATTATCATTCAGTATCAGGACATTACCGGTGGTTTCCATACCTCGTCGAGTACTGTGGGAATCGAAAACCGGATCGGCACAATCGGCTTGGCTCCCGCGTTCAATACGTCGTATATCCAATCCGATCTGGCCGTGCTCTTCAGTCAAACTCCGGCATGGCTCAGTGTATCTCCGGACAGCGGTACCGTTCCGCCGCACAGCAATGTGGCCCTCCTGGCCCACGTTAATGGTGCGGGGCTGACGCAGCCCGAGTACCGCGCCGAGATCATCATGTCATCCAATGATCCGGACGAGGATTCCGTGGCTGTGCCGGTCCGAGTAGAAGTGCTGCTCCCGGAAATCGCCGTTCGACTTGATAGCATGTATCTCGAGGGGGAAGAGGGAGCCTCGACGGACTCGTTGTTCTGGATTGTCAATGACGGTGAAGCACCGCTGCTCTATGCAATCCTGACTGATCAATCGTGGCTGACCCTTCTGCCGGACAGCGGACACGTTCCTCCATTCGACTCCGTGGCAATTGCGCTGACGGCGGATGCGGCCAGTCTGCTCCCCGGTGATTACAACGCCACTGTTACAGTTGGATCCAACGATGTCGATGAGCCCGCTACGCTTTTGCCCGTTACATTCCATGTTGGCCCGGATCCGATCATCTGGGTGTCACCCGATACCCTCGATGTGGTCATGGATCCGGATGACTCATTGCATCAGACGCTGATGATCGGCAATGCCGGCGAGGGAACCCTCGCATTCCAGACATCGATTCTCCCGGCAACCGCCCCGATGGGCTTGTATGATGCCACCAGGATCGCCGGCCTCACGGAGTATACAGCGCTGGACCCTGTCGGCGACTACGATGTGTCCGGGTCTGAATCGATTGTCGGCGACACGTTGCCGCTGACGTCTTTTATACCAGTCCCGGCGCCCGCAGCGGGAATCGCGTTTGGGCTGGATGGGCGTCTCCATGCGGCGGCGTTGAGTCCCGATGTGATTTACCGGATGGATTCGCCCGGTTCCTGGAGTGTGTATTCATCAGAGGTCAGCAATCCCTATGGCATTGCGTTCAGTTCCGACGGGAATCTCGCCGTTGCCAATCAGATCACGCGACAGATCCGTCTGATTCAGCCCGACGGTTCAATGGAGGTTCTGGCGGACTTGCCGGTTACACCGTTGGGACTCGCGTACGGCCCCGGTGGTGTTCTCTATGTGACCACCAACAACTCCAGTATTATGACCGTTTCGCCGTCGGGCGATGTTGAGTTGTTCACCGGCAATGTACCACCGGAAACCTTCGATGCGGCATTCGGACCAGATGGCCGTCTGTACGTTTCGACTTTTAATGATGGTCGAATCCTCGCGATCGATCCGGATGGGAATGTGGACACCTACGCCAGTCTCGGCGCCTATCTCGAAGGACTGGCCTTCGATGTCGAAGGGAATCTCTATGTGGGCAACGGCTTTACGGGTACCATCACCCGCGTCAATGCCGATCAGTCAGTCGATGTAATCGGGAGCGGTTACCCTGGTCCGCTGCACCTAGCACTCGATGAAGAGGGGTTGCTGCACATCGGGTCAATCAACAACTCTCGTATTGACACCTTGCGTGTCGGTGTCCCCGGCGTGCGATTGCCGTACGGATCCGCATGGATGTGGCTGACGGCCGACGATGGCACATTGGCGGGCACCTGGTTCGCCGACAGCATTGAGGCGGAACATGCCACGGCAATGCTGGCCTGTTTCTCCTCCCACAACCTCACCGGAACCGATTATTACGCACAGGTTCTTATGGTCAGCAATGACCCGACAGAAGAGTCGCTCCTGGTCCCGGTGCATATGCACCTGCGGTCTCCGATCGCCGTGGTGCGGGCGGACAGCCTGTGGATGGAGGTCAACGAAACGCAGACCACTGACTCAACGCTGTGGATCATCAATGACGGTGATGCCGATCTCGTCGTGCTGCTGCAATCGTCGGAGCCCTGGCTGATCGCCGATCCGGCGACGCAGACGATTGCACCGCAGGATTCAATCGGCATTACGTTAACCGCCGACGCTGCAACATTGCTCGCAGGCCACTACTCGTCCACACTGACAATAACCACGTCCGATGTGAACAATCCGAGTATTGCTGTCGCGGTAGAACTGGACGTCGGTCCGGATCCGGATATTGAACTGGTGCCCGAGAGTCTTGTTGTGGAGTTGGACGAGGGAGACTCTCTTGTCAGCATCATTGACATCAACAACATTGGCGACGGTACGCTCTGGTACGAAGCTGCCATCGAGATCGATGAGGCAACGCTTAGCGTCGAGACGCGCGCGCCGTATCCGGACGGGTATGAGACCGCACCGGGTAAGGGTGAACCAGACTCACGAACCGGATGGCCGGTCGCGAATGGGCTCGGCGGTCCGGACAGTGCCGGTTACCGCTGGGTCGATTCGGACGAACCGAATGGACCTGTGTTCGACTGGGAGGACATTTCCGGCATCGGAACGCCGGTATCGGGTCTGAGTGACGACGACTACGAAGGGCCATTCCCGATCGGATTCGAGTTCCCCTATTATGATTCGGTGTATACGGAGTTCTACGTCGCCAGCAATGGATTCATCGGATTCGGCCCCACCAGCGGGTACTACTCGCTTGGTAACAGCCCGCTCCCATCGACCAATTCGCCGAACAACATCATTGCATGGTGTTGGGATGATCTGTACCCCACGGGCCAGGTGCACTACCATTCGTCCGGTGGTCAGTTGGTGATTCAGTTTACCAACTACGGACAGTATTACACACCGGGCACCATTACCGCGCAAGTCATTCTGAACCAGAATGGACAATGTCTTATTCAATACCAAACGATTGCGGGCGGATTCTCCACGACAAGCAGCACCGTCGGTATTGAGAATCGCTTGGGGACGATTGGGTTGGAAACGGCATTCAACACCTCCTACATCCGTGAAAACCTCGCCGTGCGCTACAGTCCGTTCCCAGGTTGGCTTACCATTGAACCGAGTGCCGACACCATCGCTCCACACGGAACCGGTCCGCTCTCTGCCTCCATTAACGGCAGCGGACTTGACGATCGAGAATACGGGGCGGACATCGTCTTCCAAACCAATGATCCCGACGAGAGCGAAATCAGCCTGCCGGTGCTGCTTCGTATTCGGCGCCCGGACATTGCGATTCGCCGGGATTCGATCATGATGGATGCGTCGGAAGGCCAATCGTCTGATTCGAGTCTCTGGATCGTCAATGATGGTCTGGCGCCATTGACCTATAGCATCACGCCGGATCAACCCTGGCTGGCCGTGTCGCCCGCTAACGGGATCGTTGGACCGCAGGATTCGAGCGAAGTAACCGTCACGAGTGATGCGGCGACCCTGGTGCCGGGTGATTATACGGGCATGCTGACGGTCGACTCCGACGATCAGGATGAGCCACAGTTATTGGTTCATGTGTTGTTGCATGTGGGCCCCGATCCCGATGTCGACATCATACCCGAGAGCCTCAGTGTGTCGCTGGATTTGGGAGACAGCACCGAGAGTGAAATCCGTATTCACAATCTCGGCCAGGGTACGTTGGCGTTCGAAATCGAGATTCAGAACCTGGGCGGTTCAACAGCCCCGTCACTCTGGTCCGGCATCGACGCCGGCACAACGTCCGCTGGCGCACACTCCGATGATCCAATAAACGCGGAGACAACACCCGCAGCTTCCTACGGCGGCGTCGAAACGGATACCTTGCGATATGCCCTTATTCAGGATGTCGATCCGTGGGGGAGCCTGCGATTGCGAGACCTGTTGGCTGCGCACGGAATCCCGTATGACATTATCAATTCGAACCAGATGGGGAGTGTTGACTTGTCGGTCTACGACAAGGTGATCACGGCGTCGGTGCAGCCGGGTTCGTTCTGGTCTGAGCTATCAGCGAATAGGCAGTGGCTGGAGGACTATGTATCCGCCGGTGGAATCCTTGAACTGCATCTGGCGAGTTTCTCCTCTGATAACCTGGCCGGGCGGCCGATGCCGGGCGACTTTCTGGTCAGTTCGTTTCTCGGAATTGGTGAGGTCTCGATTGTGAACGCGGATCACCCCATCCTGGCTGATCCGAATCTCATCACCGACGACGAACTCGATGGTTGGAACTATTCTACACACGGTTACCTGCATACTCTGCCGCCCGCGGCCAGCACGATTCTACAAGGCACAACGTCAGGTCATCCCGTGTGCATTGAAATCCCGATGGGTGCCGGCAAGATCCTGGCAACGACTCAGACAGTCGAGTGGCCCGGAGGATCCTTACCGTATTTGGAGAATCTGATTCTCCACAGGCAAGCGATACCGTCTTGGCTCCAAGTCAGCCCCGAATTCGGGACCGTCTCGCCCGGTAGTGATGTACCTGTAAGCGTATCGATCTTCTCGGCGGATGTAACTGAATCCGATATCTATGCACAGTTGGCCGTCGCAACCAATGATCCGGATGAGGAGGAAGTAGCCGTACCGGTCCATCTCTCCATCCACTTGCCCGAGATTGCCGTACGCTCCACGTCGATGGACATTGACGCATTGGAGGGCGAATCATCGGATTCAACGCTCTGGATTGTCAATGAAGGAGGCGCGGAATTGACCTTCAGTCTCGCCGTTGATCGGCCGTGGCTGGCAACCCAACCGATCAACGGAGCGGTGCCCGCAAGGGATTCGGTCGGCGTGGTGGTCACCGGTGATGCGACAACACTCTTGCCGGGAGAGTACAGCGGCGCCGTGACGGTGTCGTCCAACGATATCGACGAACCGGAACTGGTAATTCCGGTCGCACTCCATGTTGGCCCCGATCCCGACATTGACGTTTCTCCGGACAGTCTGGATTTCGAACTGGTGCAGGGCGATTCGACAACTGCCACCGTTACGATTCACAACGCCGGCCCGGGAACACTCGCGTACAGTGCCGCGGTCGATGTCAGTGGAGGCATGCAGTCGGCGGTCCAGGATCCATACCCGGCGTGGTACTACGACAGTATCCCTAAGGGCGCGCCGGATACCCGCACCGGCAACCCGGTCACTCAGGACTACGGTGGCCCCGACAGCGCCGGATACCGCTGGATCGACTCTGATGAAACGGGCGGGCCTGTGTACCAATGGGTGGACATTGCCGGGACCGGCACGCAAGTGAACGGTCTCGATGATGACAACTGGGTCGGTCCGTTGCCGATCGGGTTCTCGTTCCCGTACTATGATTCAGTCTATACCGAATTCTACATCGCTGCCAACGGATTCATTGGGTTTGGACCGACTGATCGATACTATGATCGCACCAATGAACCAATTCCGTGGTTCATCGCACCCAATAACATCATCGCCTGGTTGTGGTCTGATCTCGAATTCTACGATGGGGTCAATCCGTCGTCGGTTTGGTACGACATCCAACCGAGCAAACTCACGATCCAATTCGAGAGAGTGCGTCGCTGCTGTGGGGTCGGTCCCTGGATGACGGCCCAGGTGATCCTCTACAGCAACGGCGATATCATGCTCCAGTATGAGGAGATTCAGTTGGGATTCAGCACCGAATTGGGTACGGTCGGAATAGAGAACGCGGCCGGTGACATCGGACTCGAAATCGCATTCAATACCGCCTACCTGCATGATGAGCTGGCCGTTCGGATTAGCCGATCTCCGGATTGGCTGTTCGTGACACCGTCGAACGGGCTGGTGTCCGGAAACAGTGATAGCAGTTTGACCGTTCAGATCCGGACGTTTGAACTCACGGCCGGTGACCACCTTGCGGAAATCCTGATCGTGTCGAATGATCCCGATGAGCCATCCGTCCGAATTCCGGTCAGCCTGACCGTGACCTCGGTGACGGGTCAATGTATCAGTTCACACCAGGGCGACATGAACGGTGATTCGACCATTGATGCGGTCGATCTGAACTTGCTCATCAACGCCCTGTTTTTCTCGGGACTGGATCCGCATGACAGCGGCTGTCCGACGACACGCGGTGATTTCAACGCAGATGGTATCGCAGACGCAATCGATATGAACGCGTTGATTGCCCACATCTTCTTCTCAGGAGCCGGTCCGTGTAATCCCTGTGAACCGGTCTCCATGAGCTGTGGGCAATGATCTGAATCCTGCCCGTTTTGAAAGCCCCGCCCGCGAGACAGCCAGTCTCGCGGGCGTTTGTTTCGAGGCCGAATCTGCCCCACGGCCAGGAACTTCAGGGATCCGAGGAATGCTGCCACCCTACTGTCGTATCTATCTGACACTCTTTGTCTTTGGACCAATTCCCTGAATCCTGTGGTATAAAGTGGGATGGCCCGTATATTCGATGGACAGCGCCACGAGCGCGAGGGGGCAGATATGACCAAGGCGGATTCCCGAAAATGGCATCTAATCGTGGGCTGGGTGATCGTGTTGGCCCTTCTGGGGAGCATCTTACCGATATCGCCGGCGCAGGCCCAGGTCGCCGAGTTTTCCGGACTCCCGGCTCCTGGGGTCCCGGTTTTCGACGCCGATCTGGCCGCATTTCGGATCAGCCCCGATTCCGCCCGGCTGGAAATCTACTATCGCATCACCAATCCCAAGTTGTCCTACATCAAGCGCGACAGCGAATTTGTGGCGTCGTACGAAGTCACCGCCGTCCTGACGGGGCGGGGGGAACGCCAGTTCGATGCGGTCAGCAATCGGGAAAACTATGTTCTCCCCAGTTATGAAGAAACGCGGCGCTCGACGGGATACCTGATCAACGTGTTGACGGTGAATGTGCCTGAGGGCGACTACGAAGTTGACGTGACTCTCAACGATCGCATTTCGGGCGGCAGCCACACCGTCACACGCGAGATCGACCTCCGCACTCTCGGCTCGGGCGAGTGGGTGATCGGCGGACCGGAGTTTTTTGTGCCGGGAGCCAAAGCCCCGGACCGTGATCGCTACAAGAAGGACACGTTGGCATTCGTCCCGAATGTCACCCGGTCGTTCACCGGCAATAAAACCCGGCTGGCATTCTATCTGGAAGTCTACCAAACGGCCAAGGATCCCATCACTGCGGTCATCATGGACGTGTCGCAACGGTCCCCGAAGGTGGAGTTGCGGGATACGCTGGAGATCGATCCCTCACAATCGACGAGTGCTATCGTATACACCAATCCGCTCGAGGATTTTCGAACCGGTGAGTGTCTTTTGGTCCTGACACCGGTCGATGCCGACGGCGAGCAGGTTGTCGAACGGACTGAACGTATCTTCTTCGTCGAATGGGCGCTGGAAACACTCGTTCGCAATGACTGGGAAAACGCCGTCGATATGTTGATCCATATTGCGACCAAAGACGAGATGGACGAGTTGCGCGCGACACCGGTCGAGCAACGCGCCGAGGCATTCGAAGAGTTTTGGGAATCGCGCGACCCGAGTCCGGAAACACAGCAAAACGAGTGGCGCGAGGAATATTACCGTCGCATTCGATTCGCCAACCAGCAGTTCTCGAGCGCCTTTCGGCCCGGTTGGCGTACCGATTTCGGCACCGTGTACATCACGTACGGGGAGCCCGATGAGATCGAGCGATTCCCGTTTGAACTCGGGCAGAAACCGCATGAGATTTGGTACTACTACGCACAGCGGCGGCAATTCCTGTTCGTCGACGTGCGCGGAAACGGAGAGTACGAACTGCAGTATCCGTACGACGGCGTGATCCGTTAACCGCCGTTGTCAGGAGGTGTTTTTGTGAACACATCACCGAACCCAAGACGATCAACGACCATTGGTTGGCTGATCGGCGGCGTATTGATCGTGACCGGACTGCTGGCCACACCGGCGGCGGCGGTCGATTCGTCCGGCGACATTCAATTCTGGAGCGATTACGCGGCCTTCCAACTGGACGATGAAACCGACGAGGCGTATGTCGAGTTTTATTTCGAGAGGAAACGCGTCAGTTTCACCTTCCGCAGGTCGAAGGCCTGTTGCGCGCCGACGTGTACACGTGGGTGCATGTGTCTGATACGACGGGGAATCCTGTCGACTCCATCGGCGGCGCTTTTGTCTCGGTCGTGAGGGATTCGACAGAGCTGGCCGACTCGAATTTCACGGTCTTCTTCGCCCGCGCGCTGGCGCTGCCCCCGGGACTGTACAACGCCCGTACGGTTGTGGTCGATCTGGAAAACAAGGCGTCGTCCGAAGCCCAGTTTGCACTCTCGGTGCCCCGGTTCCGCCGCGACTCGTTGGAGCTGTCTCAGATCCAACTCGGCTACGATATCTTAAACACGCGCGGTGACACGACGGTGTCGCCGATGGACGTGCTGATCAAGAACGGGCAGAAGGTGTACCCGGACTGCCGTGGCCTGGTCGGTACGGGGCGTCCGCGGTTGTTTTTCTATAGTGAAGTGTACAATCTCGATTTCGATCCGGCGCGTGACAACTCGTACGAGATGACCGTCACGCTCGAACCCACGGACAGTGCTGCCACGATTCCCTATTCGCAGCAAACACTGACCAAACCCGGCAAGTCGGCCGTGTTGGCATCGAGTGTGGACGTGCGCGATGTGCCGCTGGGCTCATACAACCTGAACGTAACCGTGACCGATCAGGCCACCGGGCAGTCGGCCTCGGCACAGAAACTATTCTGGCGGGTGGCCCCGGCGCTGGACTCGTTAACGCCTGATGAGGAACAGCGCGTGCGCGACATCATCGCGTACATTGCGCGCCCGGAGGAGATGTCACGATTCGAGCGGCTCAACCCGGTCGGCAAACGGAACTTCTGGCTCAAATTCTGGAAGGAACGCGACCCGACTCCCGCCACACCGGAAAACGAATACAAGAACGAGCATATGCGTCGACTGAACTACGCCAACGAGAAGTTCTCGGTCGGGCTCAGCGACAACACCGGCGGCTGGAGAACCGATATGGGTCGTGTCTACATCGTGTACGGTCCGCCCAATCACATTGAACGGTTCCCGTTCACACCGGAGCGGCCGGCCGCCGAGCAGTGGTTTTACGATCACCTGACCGGACAGGGACAGGTGTACTTCCTCTTCGTTGACGAGAGCGGCTACGGCGACTACAACATGGTCCATTCGACCGCGCGCGGTGAGCGACGCGATCCGTTCTGGGAAGAACAGGTTCAGATGGGCGCGTTCGAACGGACCCAGTAGATTTATGACTTTTAGCGGGACAATCACACATGCTGCAGGCACATAATCTGACGAAGCACTTTGCGGACAAAAAACGAGGACTGGTTCGGGCTGTCGACGGTATCAACCTGTCCTGCAATCGTGGCGAGATCTTTGGCCTTCTCGGTCTCAACGGAGCAGGCAAAACGACGACATTGCGGTTGGTGTCAACGATGCTGCGACCCGATGCCGGCACGATTTCGATCGATGGTGTCGATGCGGTGGCGCATTCGTCGCGGGTGCGCGGACGAATCGGGTTTTTGACCGGTGCAACCGGTCTCTATCCACGCCTGACACCGCGCGAGACATTGACGTACTTCGGCGAGCTGGCGCGGATGTCGAAATCGGACATCGCGCGCCGTCGCGACGAACTGATCGAACAACTGGGAATGGCCGAATTCGCCGACCGCCGGTGCGATAAACTCTCCAGTGGCCAGAAGCAGCGCACGTCTATCGCCCGCACGTTGATTCACGATCCGCCGCTGCTGATTCTGGACGAGCCGACGATCGGACTGGATGTGATCACCTCGCGCGCGATTGTCGAATTCATTCGTCGCGCCCGTGGGAACAACA
>WJJR01000102.1 GCA_014729565.1 Candidatus Zixiibacteriota bacterium
ACGAAAAAGAGACGACCGCCTACCATGAGGCCGGTCACGCGCTGGTCGGTAAACTGATACCGGGCGCTGATCCGGTGCACAAGGTGACCATTGTCCCCCGTGGGATGGCGCTGGGTGTCACGCATTTTCTGACGATCGACGAGAAGCACACGCATTCGAAAGACTACCTCGAGGCCCGGCTGGTCTACACGATGGGTGGACGTGTCGCCGAGAAGCTGGTCTTCGGCCGTCTCACGACCGGTGCCGGTAACGATATCGAGCGCGCCACCGCGCTGGCCCGGAAGATGGTCTGCGAATGGGGGATGTCGGAAAAGCTCGGCCCGATGACCTTCGGCAAAAAGCAGGAGGAGATCTTCCTGGGTCGTGAAATCTCCCAGCATCGCGACTATTCTGAACGCACAGCGCAAATGATCGATGACGAGGTGAAACGCATCATCGCCGAATCGGAAGAGAAGGCGCTCCAGCTGGTCTCGGAAAACGAAGACAAGCTGCACCGTCTGGCCAAGACTCTGTTGGAACGTGAAATCCTGTCGGGTGAGGAGATTGATGCGATTCTGCGCGGCGAGGAACTCGCGAAGATTCCCAAAGTCAAAGATGCCGATGATGAGGATGTGATCGACCTGGCCAAGGATGAACGCCCCGAACAGTCGCCGTCGCCGCGGCGCGACCTCGAGGGTGGACAACTCGATGTTCTCGGAGGCACGACGTAGTGGCGTCAACCGATTCGGCCGAAACCACTGATACCGTCCGGGTCTTTCCCGAACGTCAGATACCATGGATCATGGGGGTGCTCAACTGCACCCCCGATTCTTTTTCCGACGGTGGGCAATTCTACGACAGGGACGTCGCGATTGATCACGCCCATCAGATGATCGCCGACGGCGTCGATATCATCGACGTCGGCGGTGAATCAACCCGCCCCGGTTCCGACCCGGTCGATCCCGATGAGCAGATCGAGCGCACGATGCCGGTGATCGAAGCGATTCGCCGTGTCTGGCCCGGGCCGATTTCCATCGACACAACGCAAAGCTCGGTCGCTAAAGCGGCCCTCGATGCCGGTGCGAATTGGATCAATGACGTAACGGCACTGCGCGATGACCCGCAGATGGTGATCCTGGCGGCGGCGCGCCACACCGCACTCGTGCTCATGCACATGCTCGGCACGCCGCGCACAATGCAGGAGAGCCCGCAGTATCGCGATGTGGTCCGTGAAGTCACCGACTTTCTGACCGAACGGGCCGCGTACGCCGAGAGCCAGGGCGTCCCGAAAGATCGGATCGTCATCGATCCGGGGATTGGCTTCGGGAAGACAATCGATCACAATCTGGAACTACTACGCCACTGCCGCGATCTGGCCAACCACGGGTACCGGTTGCTGATTGGCGCATCACGCAAATCCTTCATTGGTAAGATCACCGGGATGCCGGTCGACACGCGTCTCGATGGCTCCGTCGCGGTCGCCGTATGGTCGGCGCTGCGGGGTGCATCGATTGTACGCGTGCATGATGTCGCCGAAACGCGGCGCGCGCTGGATGTGGTCGGAGCGATTGCAGGGGAGCATTCGTAAGGGCGTGTTGCATACGCCCGCTGTGTGCAACCCTTACGGAGAGAGGGCGTACTCATTACGCCCCTTGGATGGTGGGTTTCTCGATACCTGATAGGATCATATCGCGTAGGTCCGGCTCTTAGCCGCACCGGTCAGGCTAAGAGCCGCACCTACGCGACAAACCTATGGGTTTGTCAACACACCCTGAAGCCGGGTGCCAGCATGCGTGAAGCCCGCTGGAAGCGCGCCGTCATCCGCTCGTAAACCGTGGTCCAAAACGGCATCCGGACCATACTCCTGATTGACGCCCGCCGCATTCCCGCCGTAACTTGAGTATGTGTTGTATCGACTCACACGATGAGGATAGTGCGTGGTTCTGTTTCGACTCAGCTTTCTGAGATTCACGTTCGTCGATTTGCTCGATGTGCTGGTGGTGGGGTACATCTTTTATCGGTTGCTGGTCCTGATGAAAGGCACCCGGTCGGCGCAGATGGCCACCGGTCTGTTCCTTGTCGGTGTGATTTCGTTTTTGGCGTTCTGGTTTCAATTGGAAGGTCTCAAGTGGTTGTTTGCGAATCTGGCGACGGTCGGATTCATCGTGCTCGTCGTCATGTTTCAACCGGAGCTGCGACAAGCACTGGCGCAGATCGGCCACTCGCGCGTGTTCCGGTTTTTCTTCAAGCTCGAGGAACAGGCAGCGGCTGATGAGTTGGTGCGGGCCGCATCACGTCTGTCGGAGTTGGGGTATGGGGCGTTGATTGTGATCGAGCGCAATGTCGGTCTGCGCAACATCGTCGAGACCGGCAAATACCTCAACTCACGGCTCTCGACCGAATTGCTGGTGACGATCTTCACGCCGCATACGCCATTGCATGATGGCGCCGCCGTCATTCGTGGTGAATACATCATCGCCGCCGGGTGCACGTTGCCATTGACAACGCGCGAGGAGTACACGCGTCTCTATGGCATGCGCCACAAAGCCGCGGTCGGCATGTCGGACGCATCGGATGCGATTTGCATTGTCGTATCTGAAGAGACACGCGGCATATCACTCGCGTATAAAGGTGAGTTGTATAAAGGCATCGAAGCAGATCGTTTGCGCCAGCATATCACCAATCTGCTGTCCACATGATCGTATCGCCGCGTTCAGCGCGGCCGGGCCGGTTCGATTATGCAATTTGTCGATGAAGTTACACTGCACGTGTCCGCCGGACACGGCGGGTCCGGGATTATCAGCTTTCGCCGCGAGAAGTTCGTCGCCAAGGGCGGCCCCGACGGTGGCGATGGTGGTGATGGCGGCAGTGTCATCGCCGAAGCCGATCCCAATCTTGCAACGCTCCTCGATCTGCGTTTTCGCAAGCATATCAAGGCCGAGCGCGGCCGTCACGGGTCGGGTGGTGACAAAACCGGACGCCGAGGCAATGATGCGATTGTGCGTGTCCCGCCGGGCACGCTGATCTTTGATGCCGACACCGATGAGCTGCTCTGCGATCTGGTTGAACCGGGCCTGCGTCAGGTCATCGCCAAGGGCGGAATGGGGGGACGCGGCAATGCCCGTTTCAAGAGTGCGACACGTCAGTCGCCGCGGTTCTCGGAGTTGGGCAAGACGGGCGAATCGCGTGAGATTCGCATCGAATTACGGCTGATCGCCGATGTCGGTCTGGTTGGCTACCCCAACGCCGGTAAATCCACTTTTCTACGTGCGGTCAGTGCCGCCGAACCGAAAGTGGCGGCGTATCCGTTTACGACACTGCAACCGCAGCTTGGTGTCGTCGAGCGGCCGACATACAAGCCGTACACGATTGCCGATCTGCCTGGCCTGATCGACGGCGCTCATGAAGGCAAGGGACTGGGATTTCGGTTTCTGCGCCACATCCAGCGGACACGGATTCTGCTGTTCCTAGTTGATATGACC
>WJJR01000103.1 GCA_014729565.1 Candidatus Zixiibacteriota bacterium
ACATTCTAATGATCCTGATACTGGGGTGGATTGCGATCCGATTCGTGCGCAAAGTCCTGACCAAACTGTCCGTGGTGATGCTGCGGTTTTCGCGCGATGAGGATTCCTCGGCGGCCGCAGCCGAAAAGCGAGTCTCGACATTGACGGGATTGCTTGGAACGATTGCGCGCGTGGCGGTGTGGTCGATTGTTGTGGTGGTTGTTCTCACCGAGGTGGGTGTCGACATTGCCCCAATTCTGGCCGGCGCCGGTATTGCCGGTTTGGCAGTCGGTTTCGGTGCACAGAATCTCGTTCGCGATGTGATCACCGGATTCTTCATCGTGCTGGAAAACCAGATTCGCATCGGCGACGTCGCCATCATCAACGGAACCGGCGGTCTGGTCGAGCAGATCAGCTTTCGCACGATTACATTACGCGATCTCAGCGGAGTCGTGCACATCTTCCCCAACGGGACGATTTCGACGTTGTCGAACATGACAAAGACCTGGTCGGCGGCAGTTCTGGACATCGGCGTGGCCTACCATCATGACACCGATCAGGTGGTGGAGGTCATGCGCGAGGTGTACGAGGACTTGCGCAATGATCCCGAATTCGGGCCCAAGATTATCGGCGACTTCGAAGTCTTCGGTGTGGACAGTTTCGGCGACAATTCGGTGACCATCCGCGCCCGGATCAAGACCGAGCCGATTCAGCAGTGGAGCGTGGCGCGTGAATATCGGCGACGGCTCAAGCACGCCTTTGACGAAAAAGACATCACGATCCCGTTCCCACAGCGGACGCTGCACTTTGTTAATCCGCCGATGCCGCAGGCGGCGTAGGAGAAATCAGCGGGAACGGCTGAGTTTTCTATTGCGCCCGCCGGGGATTTTCGCATCGTGGTGATTCAGGGGGGTGGTGTACTTCACGATTGGTCTCACGCCGTTGCGGCGGGGGAGTGCTGTATTGTGGCCAGACGTAAAACCACATCGACACAGGCTGTCCGGTTTGGTATTGCGGTCGTGGTCTGTGTTTCCGTCTTCGTCGGTTTCCCCGACTGTGAGTCTGCCCGGGCGGACGATGATTCGGCGACAGCGCCGGCGACCGATCTATCGGTGATCGATGTTCTCATTGACTGGGGCATGCACGCGTTGGAGACCAACCGCTTCCGTGAAGCGGAAGCGCGATTCCGCGAAGTGCTTGATCGCGATTGGAATCACCCGCGGGCCTACTCCCTGTTACAGAAGGCCCGCGCGATGCGCGCCCGCCAGATGTCCGAGTGGCAGTATTCAGCGCGAAAGGCAATGGCCAACGACCAGTGGGAACGTGCGCTGGTTGTTTACGAGAGAATTCTCGACGAGGATTCGTTGAATGAGGTGGCGTTGGACGGTGTGCGGTGGGTGAAGAACCGCAGGCGTGTCGCGGAATTGGTGCGCGCGGGCCTGGAGCGATTCATCATGGGGAATTACGCCGAGGCACACGACGATTTCGAGCGAGCGCTCCGGATCAATCCGGCCGATTCGACGGCGGCCGTGTACGCTCAACGCGCCGAACAGGAAACCGAGCAATCCACCAGTCTGGCTGATTTGCGTTCCGATGGCGACGCATGGGACACCTATCTCGATGCGTTGAAGCACTTCCGCGCTGGTGAGCTATCGCGCGCCGAAGCTTTGTGGCGCGAGATTCTGGAACAGTACCCCGGGAATGAAGCGGTCCTATCGAATCTGGACCAGGTCCTCAGGCGGAAGAAGGGCGAAATCTCCGCACAGGATCTGTCGCCGTAAGACATCATGCCGTTTCGTAACAGCACATCCGAACACTTTGCGTCGTTCGATGCCGAACGCTCGCCGTTGGATGATATCCGCGTCTTCGTGCAAAACGCGTTGATCGAATCAACGCTAACGCGCAAAGAGATCGCCAGTCTGATGCTGGCGATCGAAGAAGCGGTGACGAACATCATACGGCACGGCTATTTGTACGGGCCCGGTAAGATCCGCCTTCGCGTACGCCGCAATCCAAGTTGGGTCTATATCACCATTTCTGATTCCGGTCGTGCCTATCAGGTCGACGCCGACGCGAAAGCGCCCGATGTGCAGGAGTTGGCGGACAGCGGACGCAAGGGCGGGCTGGGGCTGGCGCTGATCCGCAAGGTGACCGACCATGTCGAGCACAAGCGTGTCGGTGACGAGAACATCCTGACCCTGTCGAAACGGCTGCGGCGACGATTTGGCGAACCGCTGCCGAAGTCGAGCTGGCGCAACCGGGTGGCCTACAGCGGTGTGGCCATCATCACGCTGGGTGTGCTCATCGGTTTTGTTGTGCTCAACGAGCAACTGCAGGGGCAGGAGACAACTGACTTTTTCCAGAAGTGGGAACAATTCGGGCGCACAGCGGCGGCGGCCGCCTCACAGCACATCCTCAGCGATCGCTCCGACGCCGAATTTGATCAACTGGTCGTCGATCTCAAAGACGCTCACTCCGGACTGTACTATCTGGTCATTCTATCCGGCGTGGATACCACTGGCAACAATGCCGGTATAATCCGCGCGCATTCCGAATCGCCGGAGAAGGTCCACGAATCGTACACACCACCCGCCGATGTTCCGCCCGCCACGGCGGGCCATTGGGCGCGCTCCGGGGACAGCGGGGCCGTACTTCATTTTGTCGAGAATGCCCGGATCGGCGGTCGAACAGTCGGCCAGGTCGCCTGGGGCGTGCCCGTCAGAGAGTTGGATCAACGGTTGGCGGCGGTTCGTACGCGCCTGCTGCAATGGGCCGGCGGTGTGTTGATCGGGGGCTGGCTGTTGGTCTGGTTAGGTGCCGCCTGGATGGCGCGTCCGATTCAGCGGCTCGCCGATCTTCTGCGCCAGGCGAAGGAGCGCGACGTGGAACCGCCCGGTTCAACCTCATCGGATCCCGAAGAAATCCGTGAGGTCATGGCCGCATTCCAGGAAGCGACCGACACGGTGGCGCGGGAAGAACGCCGCGTGGCCGAACGCACACTCGCGAAGCGTGAGATTGAAGCGACCAAACATCTGCAGGACGCACTATTCCCCGGAGAACTGCCATCGATCCCCGGTTATGAAATGGGAGCCGTCTGCCGCATGGCCCGCCACGTTGGCGGTGACTATTACGACATGATTCCGGTAAACGATCACCAGTGGCTGGTTATCGTGGCGGATGTCGCCGGGAAGGGCTTGCCGGCGGCGCTGACAATGACGGCATTCCGGACGGCCACACGTCTGATCGCCCGGACGGTTTCGTCGCCGCGCGCGTTGTTGACTGCACTGCATCAGTATCTTGCGGAGAACCATCCCAACGGGCCGTTTGTCACGACCGTCTGCTGTCTGCTGGATACCGAGACACACAAGCTCGAGGTGGCCTCGGCCGGTCATCCGCCGGTGATCGTGCGTCGCGATGACGGTGGGCAGATCCTGCAACTACGTCCGAGCGGACGGCCGGTTGGGATTGCGATTGGAGGCAACGTTTCGTTCGAGGACAAACTCGGGACTGAATTGATCGATTTGAACGAAGCGGATTGGGTGCTCCTTTACACTGACGGGGTGGCCGAAGCGCGGCGGCCGGATGGAGAAACTTTCGGGCTGGACCGAGTCGGGCAGTTCCTCAACACCAATAACCGCCTCAATCCCACCGAACTGATTGACCGTTTAGTCCGCGAAGTGGACTCCTTCTCAAATGACGCGATGCTGAAAGACGACCTGACCGTAGTTTCGCTCCGCCGCGTGCCGGTTTCGACTTCCACGAATCGTATGACCACACAACCACAACGTGAAGGGCAGTCGGCGAAGACGTCCGGGTAGTAAGACCTTTGATTATCTGAGGCGGAGTGGGTTTTCCCCGTTCCGCGTCCTGCTGTGTATGGGGCACCGCGCCCCGACATGTTGGGGGAGACATGTCGGAGCCAATCACGAAAGTAGGGGCACGGCCTGCCGTGCCCGATGCCAGAGGGCCTGTTGAAAAACCCACATCATCGTCGC
>WJJR01000104.1 GCA_014729565.1 Candidatus Zixiibacteriota bacterium
GGTCACAATGTGGTGACCGACCGCGATGCGGTCCGCCGTCATATCGGTGTCGCGTTTCAGGCACCGGCGTTGGACATCAAGCTGACGGTCCAGGAGAACCTAATGCACCACGGACACCTTTACGGGCTCTCCGGCGACCACTTGAGGCAGCGCATCGATGAATCGCTGGGAAGCATCGGCCTGCGCGATCGTGCCAGGGAATTGGTGGAGAAACTGTCGGGTGGGCTGCGGCGACGGATCGAGTTGGCGAAGGCGTTGATGTCCCATCCTTCCGTTTTGATGTTGGACGAACCAACTGTCGGATTAGACCCTAAGGCGCGTGACGACTTCTGGAATCTGGTCCGAGACCTGCGTACTCGCACCGGAATGACGGTACTCGCAACAACCCATCTTCTTGAAGAAGGCAGCGCTTGTGACCGCATTGCCATTCTCGATGAAGGCAAACTGGTGGCACTGGACCAACCGTCGGTGCTCTGCAGTCAGATTTGCGGGGAAATCGTCACCGTTCACGGTCGGAATATTGTCGACCAGGTGGGTCGGATTGACCAGACATTAGGGTTCGACGTTGAGACACAGGGCGATGCACTCCGAATCGTCGCCGCCGACGGTACCGATGCGGCTGCGCGCGTACGGGAATTACTCGGTGACGGCATCGACTCGATCAGCATTGCCCGGCCGACACTGTCCGACGTATTCCGCGAACGCACTGGGCACGCCTTTACGACCGAACCCAAAATGAGTGGAGCCGCATAATGGACGCCGCCCAAACCACCGCACCCGCGCGACCGATCACCGAGGCCCCGGCGCGACCGGTGTCCGCACAGGCGCGCCCGTGGCATCGCCGGCCATGGCTGGTGGTGGGGACACTGCTCAGACGCGAGTACGTGCGCTTTATCCGGCAGAAACATCGGATCTTCGGTGCGCTCGGCCAGCCGCTCATCTTTCTGATCATCCTCGGCGGCGGGCTCTCCGGCTCGTTCCGCAATCCGGGACTCATGGGTGAGCAGAACTACTTCGAGTATTTCTTCCCCGGCGTCCTGCTGATGATCATCATGTTCACGGCGATCTTTTCAACGATTTCGATTATCGAGGACCGCAAAGAGGGCTTTCTGCAATCGGTGCTGGTGTCCCCCGCCCCGGCGTGGACCATCGTGCTCGGGAAGATACTCGGCGGCTCGGCACTGGCGGTCACTCAGGCGGTCGTGGTCTTGTTGATGGCGCCGCTGTTCGGAATCGGATTCTATGCGTTGTCCTGGCTGAGCGCATTGGTCTTCATGATTCTAATCGCTCTGGCTCTGACATCGCTGGGTCATGTGATCGCGTGGCGGATGGACTCGGTTCAAGGCTACCACGCACTCATGAGCGTGGCCCTCTTCCCGATGCTCCTTCTGTCGGGCGCGTTCTTCCCACAAGCAGGAGCGACCGGCTGGATGAAAGCGATCATGACGGTCAATCCGCTCACTTATGGACTAGCCGCGCTGCGGCATCATCTCTATCTCGGTGAACGTGCGATGGCGGCTGATTTGCCGTCTCTGACCGTGGCCGCGGTTGTGACGTCGGCATTTGTCGTCGCGATGCTATCGCTGGCGATTTATGTGACGCGGAAACCGGCTCGGGTCAAATCGTAGACCTCCCTGCCACTCACTGCACATCAGGTACGCTTCACGGCATGACTAGCGCCACCGGCGGGTCTAGTGCGTAGATTGTTGTATACTGCCCTGACTGCCGATCATTGGGGCAGACACGATTTGCGTTGAGGATGTATCGCCCGTGAACGATCCACACAACCAGCACAGATTCCATCGCCTGGTTCGCTACTGGCTCATCCTTCTGGGATTATGGGCCGTGCCGGGGGTGATCTTCGCCGGGCTGTCGCACGTGGCCATGCTGCGTGCGGGCCGGGATTCGGTGATCTGGGAGTGGCTGGGCGGGTCGCTGGCGGCGTGGTGGACCTGGGCGCTTCTGACACCGCTGATCGTTTGGCTGGCGCGACGCTATCCGGTCGACCAGACCCCGCGCATGCGCAATATCGGCGTGCATGCCATGGCCGGCATTGTGTTAGGGTTCATTCAATTGTGCATCGCCGTGTTAGCCTCCATTCGCTTTCACGGTGAACCGGCCACGTGGGCGTACTATCTCGATCAAGTCGTTCCCTACCTGATGTGGCGCGGCTTGTGGGCGGTGCTGGTCTATTGGGCGGTGCTGGGTGTTGTGTACGCGTTGGACTATCGCTGGAACCTTCACAAACGTGCGCTGGAGATTTCTCACCTCGAAGCGCAGGTTGCACATGCGCGCCTGGACGCGTTGCAACGCCAATTGCAGCCGCATTTCCTGTTCAATGCGCTCAACTCGATCTCGGTATTGATCCGGGCGCAACGGACCGATGACGCCGACCGTGTGCTGGGCGACCTGAGTGATCTGCTGCGCTACGTGCTGGCACACCAGGATGCGCACGAGGTGGCATTGCGCGATGAACTCGCGTTCACCAAACGCTACACCGACATTGAGCGCACGCGGTATGGTGAACGACTGTGTGTTACATTCAATGCGTCTGCGGGCGTGATGAACGCTCGTGTCCCGGGGTTCATTCTCCAATTGCTCGTGGAGAACGCCATTCGCCACGGTATTGGACGACGAAACGGCGGCGGTCATGTTACCGTCAATGTGACCACAGAGAACAATCGATTGATGCTAACGGTCAACGACAACGGCGCCGGACTTTCGGAGTCGGGGCGGACGGATACACACGAGGGCATCGGCCTGCAAAACGCGCATGAGCGACTGCAACACCTGTATGGCGACGCCTACCGCCTGGATCTCTCTGAGAACGCCGATGGTGGTGTCACCACCACCCTGGTGATTCCGCTCGCCACTACCGAACAGATGTCCCCATGAGCAGCGCCGCCCGACAGACCATTCGCACCGTCATCGTTGATGACGAACCGCTCGCGCGTGAGGGCATCCGTCAATTGCTCGAACCGGAGACGCAATTCACCGTCATTGCCGAATGCGTCGATGGCGATGACGCGATTGACACGATTGTGCGTGAACATCCCGATGTCGTCTTCCTCGACGTGCAGATGCCACAGCGCGATGGCTTTGATGTGCTCGCCGCATTGTCGGAACAGCCGCTGCCATTGGTCGTGTTCGTAACCGCCTACGATGAGTACGCCGTGAAGGCGTTTGAAACCCATGCGCTCGACTACCTGGTCAAACCGGTCAACCGCGACCGCTTTCGCCACACCATCGAGCGCGTCCGCCAGAGACTGACGGAGCAGGACCTGGGAGCAGCGACCTCCCGTCTGTTGCGTTTGTTAGAAGAACATCCGTCACGTCTTGAAGGCCGCACCGGCGCCGCTCCATTGCGGCGTCTGCCGATAAAGACCGGTGATCGCATCTACTTCGTCAATGTCGATGACATCGATTGGATCGAGGCCGCCGACTACTACGCGTCGCTGCATACGAAGAAGCAGACGCACCTGATTCGGATGAGCCTGAATGCGCTTGAGGAACAACTCGATCCGGACGAGTTTCTCCGTATCCACCGTTCGACCATTATCCGCATATCACGGATTGCCGAACTGCGCCGCCACTTCCGCGGCGATTACACCGTCATTCTGGACGACGGCACCCGGCTGAAACTCAGTCGCAGTTATCGCCGTAAGGCGCTCGACATACTTGGCCAGATCGAGCCGCCCTCCGACTGACCCTCGTCTTTCGCCCGCTGACTGCACGATTGCTCCGCCTCCCTGCAACATCGTTTGGCACCCTTCCCCCTGCGCGTATCATGTGCACGAGCCGAGGATGAACCGGGCGTACGGACCGGCCCGCGAATCATCCCACAACATGGACCTCTCACAACGGGGAGAACAATGCGAACAGGGTCTCTGGATACCACATTCGGCGTCATGGCGGCCATTGTCGTGATGCTGATCGGTTTCATTTCGACGCCGGCGATGGCGACCGATAACGTAACATTCACCGTCGTCAATCTGAGTCCCGGTCCGGAGGGCCATGGCGACTCGCGCAGCGCGAATATCGTGAACTTCGATGCCGATACCCTCCTGGACATCTTCATCTCGAATGGTCCGCAGGCGACGGAAGTGGATATTCTGTACCAGAATCTAAC
>WJJR01000105.1 GCA_014729565.1 Candidatus Zixiibacteriota bacterium
CCCACGCACACCTCGAAGGCCGGTCCCTGGAGCACGACAAGGACCGAGTCATCCGGATTCAGGGCAATCGTATCGACGATCTCAAGCCGCGTCCAGTCGGTGCTGTTTGTGGTCCCGACCTTCGACCGGCCGATTTTGGACCCGATCGGATCCTGTCCAACGAAGAGAGTGAACAATGCGGGAAGATTCTGATTGGTGACCTTCATTTGGGTGGAGGCAACGAGGATATCGCCAGATTCGACTCCGGGGACACGGGTCCAGACAAATCCACTGGCCGGCAGCCAACTTGCGTTCAACTGCAGGCTGTAATCTCCCGCCGTCGGGCGCCGGATCATCCACGACCTCGGTGACATGCGGATCGAGCACCTGCCAACCATCTATAGAGCCTTCCACCTTCAGCTCGAAGCTGCCGTTGGTCAGGAGGTTCTGGCTTTCTCCATTGGTTGGGGTTGTTGACGAGTCGCTGCAGCCGGAAAGACAAATCATCAGCATGAACGCTGAGGCGATGACAATCCGCCGCTTCATGGTGGGTCTCCTTCTTGTATCTTTGACCACAATACAATTGGTGGTATGCGGTATTCCATTCTGTCGGAATTTCGGATACAGGTCTGGGGGAGTGGCCGGTAAAGTGCGCACCGAGCTGGGGTTCAATCCGCCTGCGGCGGACTCTTCCTAAAGGGCTCGGCGCTCCGGGGACGGTGGTTCCAGGACAGTGGTTCCGGCAACATCCTTGCCAGCCTGTGGCACAAACCGATTGAAAATTGGGTTGAATCTCTCTATTGTGCCGGTTCGTTTCGCCGGCGCAGAGGGCTGCGTGAAGGGCGGATCGGGTTGTTTAGAACGGAGTTGCCCCTATTATGGCTGAAAAGAGTCTGAAGCCCGAAGATATCAACATTATCGTCGCCACCGACTGCGGTTCGACAACCACCAAGGCCATCCTTATTGAGAAGCGCGACGGTGAGTACCGTCTGATCGTGCGCGGTGAGGCGCCGACGACGGTCGAAGCGCCGTTTGAGGACGTCACCATGGGTGTGCTCAATGCGGTCGGCGAAGTCGAGGAACTCTCGGGACGCAAGCTGCTCGATGAGGACGGACGCATCATCTCGCCACCGAATGGCAACGTTGGCACCGACATCTATATTTCGACATCATCGGCGGGCGGTGGTTTGCAGATGATGGTGGCCGGTGTGGTGCGGTCGATGACAGCCGAATCGGCCGAGCGCGCCGCGCTGGGCGCCGGGTCGATTGTGATGGATGTGATTGCATCGAACGACAAGCGCCAGCCCCACGAGCAGATCGAACGCATCCGTCGCCTCCGTCCGGATATGATTCTCCTCTCCGGCGGTATAGATGGCGGCACCACGACGCACGTGGTCGAAATCGCCGAGTTGATTTCCGCGGCCGATCCGAAGCCGCGACTGGGCTCGGGCTATAAGCTGCCGGTCATTTTCGCCGGGAATAAGGATGCGACCGGGGCGGTCAAAGAGACGCTCGACGAGAAGTCCGATCTGCAGATTGTCGACAACCTCCGTCCGGTGCTCGAACGCGAAAACCTGATGCCGGCGCGTGAGAAGATCCACGATCTGTTCATGGAGCACGTGATGGCGCAGGCGCCGGGGTACAAGAAGTTGATGTCGTGGTGTGATGCGCCGATCATGCCGACTCCGGGGGCGGTTGGATCCATCATTAAAAGGGTCTCCGAAATCGAGAAGATGGAGGTGGTTGGTGTCGATATCGGCGGAGCGACCACCGACGTGTTCAGCGTTTTCCAGGACACCTTCAATCGGACCGTATCGGCCAATTTGGGGATGTCCTACTCGGTGTCGAATGTGTTCGCTGAGGCGGGGCTGGACAATGTGATGCGCTGGGTACCGTTCCATATGGATGAGCGGGATCTTCGTAACCGTGTGAAAAACAAGATGATCCGTCCGACGACGATCCCGCAGCTCATGGAGGAGCTGATCTTTGAGCAGGCTATCGCTAAGGAGGCCTTGCGGTTAGCGTTTGTGCAGCACAAATCGTTCGCGACCGTGCTCAAGGGGATCCAGCAGCAGCGGACAATCGCCGATGCGTTTGATCAATCGGAGTCGGGTAAGACGATTGTGAATATGATGTCGCTGGACATGCTAATTGGTTCTGGCGGAGTGCTTTCACATGCTCCCAGACGGCAGCAGGCGGCACTCATGCTGGTTGACGCTTTTCTCCCCGAGGGAATCACCCGTCTGGCGGTCGACTCCATCTTTATGATGCCGCAGTTGGGTGTTTTGGCTGAGGTCCATGCCCAGGCCGCGACTGAGGTGTTCACGAAGGACTGCCTGATTCATTTGGGCACCTGCGTGGCGCCGTCGGGCGAGACGAGATCGGCCAAAGGCGAAATCATGAGCTACCGGATCGAGCTGCCCGACGGGACAGTCGAAGAGGGGTCGCTTGAGTATGGGCAGATGAAGCTGATCCCGCTCGGTATCGATGAGGACAAGAGCCTTCCGCACCAGGCCAAGGCGAGTTTCGATCCGCACCGCGGACTCGATGTCGGCGCCGGCCGGGGCAATCGGTGGGAAGGGCACATCTCCGGTGGTGTGGTTGGCGTGATCCTCGACGGGCGCGGGCGGCCGTTCCAGTTGCCCACCGACGACAAGGAGCGTGTCTCGAAGCTCGAAGAATGGATGGCGGAGTTGGATATTTATCCCGTGGAAGCGTTGAAGCGGGAGTAGTGATTTGTTCGGCGCAAGCTCGTCATTTGGTTGGACATAATGCAGCTCGACAGTTCGTCTTTAGATGTCTTAATTGAGCGCTTTCAAGAGATTCGCGAATTCACGCAGAATGGAAGACGCGAATTCCGCAACGATAGGAAGACTCAGGATGCCGTGCTCTGTAATCTCCTGTTGATCGCTGAGGCGTCCTCCGGGATTTCAGAAGCACTCGAAAGTTCGGGGTCAAGTGAAGATTGGCAGGAAAGCTACAATAGGATCGACAAGGTTGGTCACGACTACTTTAACAAGGATCTCGATCTCATTTGGGAGGTTGTCGAGAATCACTTGAGTCCTTTAGAGGACGTGATCCACAGATTGCGTTCCCGAATTGGCTCGTGAATTGGATTTAGAGGCATAACCATGGCCCACGCATATACCCCCGGATTAAAAGTCACCGACCAGATTTGGGTCGAAAAGGAACGCATTCTGCCGTTGAAGGGCGACGTGCTGGTGAGCAAGGGCGCTGAAGTCGAGCCGGATTCGGTGGTTGCGCAGACGCATCTCCCCGGCCCGGTCGAGCCGGTCAATGTCGCCAATATTCTCGGGTTGCCGCCGGAGGATATCGAAGAGTGCATGCTGAAGAAAGAAGGCGATCCGATCAAAGAGGGCGAGGTGATCGGCCGCTCGTCGTCCTTCTTCGGCCTCTTCAAGTCGGAATGCAAATCGAAGATCACCGGCACGGTCGAGAACATCTCCCATGTCACTGGCCAGGTGCTGCTGCGCGGTGAGCCCCTTCCGGTGCAGGTGAAAGCCTACATTAAAGGTGAGGTCACCGACATTCATCCGGAAGAAGGCGTGACGGTGGCGTGCATCGGGGCGTTTGTGCAGGGCATTTTCGGCATCGGCGGCGAAACGCACGGCGAAATCAAGGTCGTGTGCGCCGATCACACCGAAGTCTTAGACGAGAAGAAGATTACGGCGGACTGTAAAGACAAAGTCGTCATCGGCGGGTCGCGGGTGACCGCCGACGCATTGAAACAGGCCATTGAGGTCGGCGCGGCCGGCGTGGTTACCGGTGGATTCGACGATCGCGATTTGCGCGACTTCCTTGGCAAAGACCTGGGTGTGGCGATTACCGGATCCGAGGAGTTGGGTGTGACTCTGGTGGTCACCGAGGGCTTTGGCGAAATCTCCATGGCCGAGAAGACGTTCCAGTTGCTGAAGCGCTACGAAGGCAAGCTCGCCTGCATCAACGGCGCCACGCAGATTCGCGCCGGCGTGATTCGTCCGGAGATCGTGGTTCCGCTGGAAGGCGGCGCCGAGACCGTCGGCGCCGCCGACGACTCCGGCCTGCTGGATGTCGGCACGTCCGTCC
>WJJR01000106.1 GCA_014729565.1 Candidatus Zixiibacteriota bacterium
GACCGACGTGCTCCAAACGGGGCGGACGGGGATAGTCCCACACCGATTCCTGTCCCGGTTCGGGAGTGACTCGCTGCGGCTTCATTGTTTACACTCCTCTCCTGTGCCGCGATGACGGCACATATCAAATCGACCATAGAACGTTGAACGTCTTCGGAAGTTCCGGACAATCGCATAGCACCGTAGGTCACGTGCACCGCGCGTCCACAGCCGTCGCGTGTCCGAATCGCAGGAGCGCGGGGTACCTGACAGCGCACACGGGAACGCCGGGTCTCGGGGGCCCGGCGCACCAAAGGGAGCGGAATACCGGTATGTGTCAGAGTGCGCCGTGCTCCTGAGCTACAAGACTCCGTACTTCTGTTGGGCGAATTTCGCTGCGCCCTGATGGACAGCTCTCACCGTAGGTCAGATGCACCGCGCGTCTACAGCCGTCCCGTGTGCCGACGCGCAGGAGCGCGGGGCACCTGACAGCGCACACGGGGACGCCGGGCCTCAGGAGCCCGGCGCACGAAAGGGAGAGGAATACCGGTACGTGTCAGAAGGCGCCGTGCTCCTGAGCTACAAGATTCTGTGATTCTGCGAGGTGAGTTACGCGGTAATCGGCAGTGGAATTCAATCCTCAAACACCACACATTGACGCGCATGAGCGGTGTCCGCGTCCATTGTGTTCACAACTTCCGTGATCCGTTTCGCGCCGAATTCGAGCCGTTAATCGACCGTGCGGTCTCGATTACATGGGGACCCGAGTTGCCCTCCCCTGCTGACTTTGAGATTCTCGTCGCCGGACGGCCATCCCCTGAGGAACTGGGAGCGTCACCAAACATTCGTGCGCTGGTCATCCCGTGGGCGGGGCTGCCCGTTCAGACACAGGCCGTATTGAAGGACTTTCGGGATCTACCGGTCCACAACCTGCATCACAACGCCGCCCCAACGGCCGAGATGGCGTTGACCCTGATGATGGCGGCCGCGAAAGAAATCATCCCGATCGATCAATCAATCCGTCGCCATGACTGGACGCTGCGTTACAACGATACGCGCGCACTGTCACTCGAAGGACGGACAGCGCTGATTCTCGGCTTCGGCGCCATTGGCCAACGTGTCGCACGGTATTGCGAAGCGCTGGGCATGACGGTTGAGATCGTGCGCCGGCATGTTGAAGATGCCGTTGGCGGCGAGTACTGCCAGCATTCCGTCCTCGATCTGCCGGTGCTTCTACCGTACGCCAATGTGTTTGTGATTACATTGCCGATGACAGACGACACGCGCAATATGATCGGCCAACACGAACTGGCGCTGCTGCCGGACAATGCCGTCATTGTCAATGTCGCACGCGGTGCAATCATCGACGAAGAAGCGTTGTACAATCAGCTCGCCTCCGGACGATTGCGCGCCGGCCTCGATGTCTGGTACAACTATCCGACCGACGAATCATCCCGCAGCAGTACGCCACCATCGCGATTCCCATTCGCCGATCTCCCCAACGTTGTCATGACACCCCACCTTGCCGGCCACTCCGGTGAAACTGAGCGCCTGCGCGCCTTGGCCCTGGCTGAAGTGCTTAATGCCGCGGCGAATGGTGCTGCCATGCCGAATCGCGTGGATGTGGCGCTGGGGTATTGAATCGCGGTAGCGACCGGGATCCCGGGGCGACTGAAAAAAGGTGTGGCAACGTACCTAATACAGCGCTATACTCACAGCAACCAAATATGCAAGTCCCTGGTCGTCCGTGGGATTGGTGTATGCAACGTTTGAGCAGTCGAGCGATGCACATCACAATCGATGGAGGTGGGTTTATGGTACGGAGGGTGGGTGTCTGGCTGGCGCTGGGTCTACTGGTGATCGCCCTGTGTGGATGCTCGGAGGAGAACATCACCCAGGTCATTGACTCCAAGGGATCGGTCTATGGACGAATTGCCTATGACGAACCAGGGGTCGAGATTCAATTGTGGCAGGCGAACATGGCGGCCAGTACAATGGCCGATGACGAAGGCTATTTTGCTATCTACGATGTCAATCCGGGGTTGTACACCGTGATGGCGGTACTTCCGGATGGCACCGAGCGGACGGTCTACAGCGTCAGCGTTTCGGCTGGTGAGAGCACGGATCTCCACACCATTGAAATACAGAATTACGAGCCCATTGTATTGACACCTACGGATGGTCAAACTGGTGTCCTTCCCCTGTTCACTCAGATCCGGCTGTCTGCATCGGAGGCGATCGATCTTGGTTTCCTCGACGAGGCGGTCACCTTCGATCCGCCGCTATCCGGATCGTGGAGTGGGGATTCACAGCCCCGCCAAACGCTTGTCTTCACTCCATCGACACAACTCCAAACCAACACCCAGTACACGATCACCGTTGGGCCCAATCTCAAGTACGCATCAGGTGATTCTCTGGGCGAGACGATCACATCACAGTTCAGAACTCAGGTGTTTCAGTTGACCGGCAGCTCATGGCGGTATGGAAGCACAGCACCCCCAGAGCTGGAACCCGATTTCTCCGGCTCTCTCCTCAACCTGGAATTCAATGCCCAGTTGGACAGGGAAAGTCTGGAGGACAATCTGACGATTAGTCCACCCGTCGTGTTCCAAACGACGCTACAATCGAGTGATAGTCGGCTCATCGTCCATATTGTCGATGGACTGACCAGCAGCACCGAGTATGACATCACGCTCACGGGGGAATTGAGTGACCGGCATGGTGCGACCATGGAGTCCAACCATCAATGGACGTTTGGCACAAAGCCATTTGTGCTGGAGGAGCGCCGGTATCCGTATGGTGTCACCGATGTTCCGTTGGATGCACGGGATGACCTGATCTCGTTCCGGTATAATCTGCCGCTGGATACGTCGTCTGTCCGATCGTCGGTAGCAATAACGCCACCCGTGGCGTTTGCGATTCGTCAGCAATACTCCTACAACGCCCGTGTGTTGGCCGTGAGAGCGTTGGAGACACTGGCCCCGAACACCACCTACACGATTATCATCGATGGTAATCTGGCAGCGGTTGATGGCGCAACCATAGGGACGACCGAGGGAATATCGTTCACCACAGAACCGATGCAGATAGAGATCTTCCGCGTCTACTCGGAATACAGCTACGGGTCCAGTGACTCGATCGTGGATCCTGATGGAACCTTGGGCATCGACATCCGATTCAATGCTGACGTCGATGCGGACTTGTTCAATGCAGCGGCGTCGCTCTCCCCGTCAATCGAAGGATTCTGGTACAGGGATTCGACCTATTCAGGAGTCTTTATGACGTTCTTCCAAACGTCACAGGAACCGCTGATGGCGGATACGGTGTATCTACTGACGATCGACGGTGACGCACCACTAATCGACGATGTGACGATCGGCACGGACATTGTCCGCCGAATTCTTGTTCGTCCGGTGAAGGTCACAAACGTGTATCCATCCATTGGCACCCGATCCTTCTATACCCACTACAGAGCGAGTTTTACCTTCAATGTCAGCATGGATCGGACCTCAACAGAAGATCACATTATTGTAACGAACGCGCAAGGCACTGAGGTTCCGGTCCAGTTCGCCTGGCCCAGTCACCAGGATGACGAGGAAGTCGAAATCCGTCCCGAGGCCGGCTGGGAATCCGGACACGTGTACTTTGTCACAATAGACGCTGGCGCCCTGAGTGCGTCCGGAGCCGTTCTAAAAGTGGGGGCTCAGACGTTCTTCCAGATCGAATGAGGCGATTGTCAGTGGCATTGGCAGGAGCCCCGCGCCGTAACGCCTGACGACGTACCAAGGTGTGACACGCGCGGTGCTCCTGACCTGCCGGGGTCTGCTACTTAGCCAACTGCGAAGAGTAAAACCCTTCACGCCGTAGAATCAGACCGATCTCGCCCCGCTGAGCGCGATCCGCCTCCGCCACTATCCGGCGTTTGTACACCTCCGTAAACCGCCGCCGTCGGGCCGTGCCGATCACTTCCACGCTGGCCGGCGCCACCGTCACAGAACCACTCTCTAACATCACAACCGTCCGAACTCGCCCTCGGAAATCTCATCAAATCCTGTCTCACTCATATTGGCACAGAGGGCCCGGCTGTTTCTTGGGAATATCCATGCTCGCACATGTGTAA
>WJJR01000107.1 GCA_014729565.1 Candidatus Zixiibacteriota bacterium
ACACGCGATGTAGTACGGGCGCCTCGTTTACACTGAGTCAACCGAAGTGCCCGTGCCGCTTGGCCGAGACGCTTGCAGTGAGCGGAGTCGAACTGGCCATGGTACGTTCCCGAAGACCGGAACGGAGTTCTAATTGTTGCTTTAACTTGTTGTCATTCCCGCGAAAGCGGGAATCCATTCTCCGCGCGTGGCTGGGTTCAAAATGGATCCCCGCTTGCGCGGGGATGACAGGGGAGGGTTGACGACTGAACGGGGGCTTCTGCTAACGGAAAATACTGCTGACAATCGCTATAGTCTGGGATCACAAACGGAACAAAGACGCTGGATCCCCGCTCTCGCGTTTCGACTCCGCCGAAACGCGGGCGGGGATGACAATGTGCGCATGTGGCTCTCCCGAAACGTGGGAGCGGGATGACGTTGGTCGGAAGTGATTCGGTTCAAGAGATGCAGTTGTGCACGCATAGGTGAGTTACGCTGGCCCTGATGGAAAATGCCCATCAGGGCCATATCTCTTTTGAGTGCTGAGCTGGGGCTCGGCGCTCCCAGTATCTCCCAGTTTGACACCACTGGGTGATCACCGAATGAGCGAACACCCCCGGAACGTCCTGTTCCGGGGGCGCTTTGTGTCGCCAGTGGTGCGGGGTAGAGAGATTACTTCAAGACTGTCATTTTGCGGGTGTCGGTGTAGCGGCCGGCTTTGATGTTGTAGAAGTACACGCCGGATGCGACCGACTGTCCGTTGTCATCCCGGCCATTCCACTGAACCGTCATCTGCGACGCTTCACTGTGGCCGTGGAAGGTGCGGACACGCTGGCCGGTAACGTTGTAGACCGTCAGCGTCCAATCACTGGCTTCCTGAAGGTCGAAACGGATCACCGTGCCGGCGTTGAACGGGTTCGGGTAATTCTGATACAGTTGATATGATGTCGGTAGCAACGCGCTGCTCTTGGCGATTTCAGACGAGAGAATCGCGCCGTTCGCGTCGGAGAACTGAACCTCTGTCAATTCGATGGAGCCTTCACCCTCAAACGGGATACTAAGCAGATCGGTCGAGCCCGAGGCGATCGCTCCCTCCTTGCCGGTCATCTCCGGCGAGACGAGGACGCGCATCTCCCCGCTGCTGGCGCGTGACGAAACTTTCAACGGCGAGGCATCATCGGTCAGAACCGGACGCTGCGGTTGCAGATCGGAATAGCGGAAGACCAGGAACGCACCACCCAGATCGACGTCGGCGGTGGTCGAGACAACCGCACGGCCATCTTCGATGCGCAACGACGCCGTCGCATTGGCTGCATACGGAGCCAGCTTCGGCGTACCCGGGTCGGCCGGGAAAGGCTGCGCGTCGCCGGTGATGATGCGAATCAAGTAGACCAGGTCGGCGACGGTGAGCGTGACACCATCATCGTTAATATCGGAGGCCAGAATCTGAACGGCTCGCGTAGTGTCGTTCTCGTGAAACACATCGAGGCCCTCGATGAAGTAGCGGCTGTACAGGACGGCGTCGCCGACTTCGTTGGCGATGAAATTGAGATTCAGATCGCCGCGATCGTCGGGCGGTTCCTGGATGCAGATCGACGCATCGAGGAAGCACAGCGACGGCAGCACGTCGGCCTTCGGATTGTTCTGGCACCCCGGATCGAAGTTGTACAGGTCGACGTAGAGCGTATCACCGGTGCGGCTCGATACGGTGTTGTCGCCGCAGTCGTAGGTGCAGAAAGCGATTGGCACACATTGCCCGATGAAGTTCCGATCGGGTGTCACGAAGAATGACAGCTCGGCAATCGTTCCCACCGGTCGGAATGAGCCTTCCGACGGATGCTGGTCGGGACCATTGTCGAGATCGGCGATGCCCACGAGGCGGACGATTCCCGACGGGCAGGCGCCGGTGCAATTGCTGTTGACGCCGTGACGATAGGTGAAGTACTCCCATTCCTCGATGGCCAATCCACGCGCGACGTCGACGATCTGAATGGCCGTCTGATCGTAGCAAAGCAACAGATCGAAGCCACCGACTTCGATGTCGGCCTGAATGGCGTCGATGGTGATCGGCACAGTCACAGTCTGTTCATTAAACGCATCGATGTTCGCGCCGCCGTTGACCGAGATGTCGATGAGGCAGTCGCAATCGGTGCGGTGTTCGACCGTGACACAGAACGTTTCCTGGCAACTGGCGCCGCACGCGTCGGTGCATTCGACGGTCACGCAATACTCACCGAAATCCGGCGGGGTAAAGGTCCATGCGCCGCCCGAGATCGTGCCCGGACCGCTGACGACCTGGCAACCGTTCAGGTTACCGTCGCCGTCGGTGGCGCTGACGTTCAATACGATTTCCGTCAGATCGCAGCGCTCGAGCACGACATCGCCCGGCCCGCTGCACACCGGCGCTTCATTGATATCGATGTCGACATTGAATGAGCCCTGGCAGCTTTGGCCACAGGCATCGGTGCACTCAACGGTGACTGTGAACGATTCATCGGTGGTGGCATTGTAGCACCACTGGCCGCCCGCAATCGATCCGGGGCCGCTGACGACTTGGCAGTCGGCGAGGTTACCATCAATGTCGGTGGCACTGACCGGCAGGCAGACTTGGCCGGGGCTGCAGAGGAACAACGACGTATCGGACGGCAAATCGCATTCCGGCGCAGAGTTGATCTCAAAGGTAATGGTGAATTCCTGAACCGCTGCATTCACGCAACTGGTAAAGTGATCCTGGGCCTGCAGACGGACGGTAATCGTCTCGTTGCCCGTCGGCGTGTAGCAGTACTGCCACGGGTCATCCGTGATGGTTCCCGGCGATCCCAGTAAGGCAAAGATCGGATCGCCGCAGTTGTCCGTAGCCGAAAGCGGGAGACAGATTTCTTGTGGTGCGCACAACGAGATGGTCGTGTCCGAATAGATGCTGGTCCACACCGGCCGCGTCGTGTCGTCTATCGTGATTGTCTGTATGCACTCCGCGAAGTTGCCGCACTCATCAGTGGCGCGATATGTGCGTGTGATTCTCGCATCGCAATTATTGACACTGACGAGGCTGTCGCCCTCGTGCGTGACCGTGACCGAACCACAGTTGTCGCTGGCAGTGACCAGATTGATATCGGCCGATGGCACTTCGGATTCGCACTCGACCGTGACATCCGCCGGACAAGCGATGGTTGGATCGGTTTGATCATCGACGGTGATCGTTTGCGTGCACTCGACGAAGTTGCCGCACTCGTCAGTGGCGCGGTAGGTGCGCGTGATGGTGCCGCCGCACGGGCCACCGCTTAATTGAGTGTCGCCTTCGTGCGTGACCGTAACCGAGCCGCAGTTGTCATCGGCCGTTACCAGATTGATGTCCGGTGCCGGAACGTCGGTTTCGCAGTCCACCGTGATATCGGCCGGGCAGGCAATCGTGGGATCAGTCTGATCGTTGACCGTGATCGTCTGTGCGCACTCGACGAAGTTGCCACAGGCGTCAGTGGCGCGATACGTACGAACGATTGTACCGCCGCATGCTCCGCCACTCAATGGGGTGTCGCCCTCGTGTGTCACGGTGACCGAACCACAATTATCATCGGCCGTGACCAGATTGATATCAGCCACGGGGACATCGGCTTCGCAGTCAACTGTGATGTCGGCGGGGCAGGCGATGGTCGGATCGGTTTGATCGTTGATCGTAATAGTCTGTGTGCATTCAACGAAGTTGCCGCATTCGTCGGTGGCGCGGTAGGTGCGGGTAATGGTACCGCCGCACGGACCGCCACTCAACGGGCTGTCGCCCTCGTGTGTGACCGTCACGCTGCCACAGTTATCGGTCGCTGTGACGAGATTGATATCCGCCGCGGGGACGTCGGCAACGCAATCAACGGTGACGTCGGCCGGGCAGGTAATGGTCGGATCGGTTTGATCGTTGACCGTGATCGTCTGCGTACACTCGACGAAGTTGCCGCAGGCGTCGGTGGCGCGGTAGGTGCGTGTGATGCTACCACCGCAGGAACCGCCAGTCAACGGGCTGTCGCCTTCGTGCGTGACCGTTACACTACCGCAATTGTCGGACGCCGTGACCAGGTTGATATCCGCTGCCGGTACGTCGGCTTCACAATCGACCGTGATGTCGGCCGGGCAGGCAATCGTCGGATCGGTCGTATCCTCAACAGTGATCGTCTGTTGGCACGTGGATGTGTTGCCGCACGCGTCGGACGCTTCGTAGGTCAGTACCAGTGTGTATTCCTGGTCGCATCCACCGGCGGTCGAATCGCGGCTGATGATGCTAATCGTGGGATTGGCATCGCAATTGTCGGTGGCTGTGGCGGTCCCGAAGCTGCCGACCGCATCACACTCGAAGGTTACATCGGCCGGACAGGAAATGACCGGTGGAGTGGTATCGTCAACAGTAATGGTTTGGATACATGTGTCAGCTTGTCCCGCACTGTTGGTCGCGACCCACTCGCGGGTGATCACCTTTTCCTGCGCGCACGTACCGGCAGCTTCGCTGTCGGTGTGTGTGATCGTGATCGGAGCGCAGTTGCCGGTGGCGGTCGCTGAACCGAGAGTACCGGGATCGGTCGGGCTGTCGCATTCGACCGTCACGTCGGCCGGACAGCTAATGACCGGCGGCTGGCAGCATGAGTCAGGATCGTTCAATACAAAGGTGACGGCGAACGAACCGGTGCAGGTGTCGCACTCGGCCGCGCAGAGAATATCAACGTTGACTGTACCGTCGCTGGCGGGTGTGTAACACCACTGACCGGCACTCAGGGTGCCGGGGCCGCTGGCAATCTGACAGAGAGCGCCACCGGTTGCTGACACCGGGAGACAGACTTCCGGAATCGGGTCGCAGAGATAGATCGTGGTATCCGACGGAATGTCGCACACCGGGGGCGCCGGATTCGGGAAGGTGATATCAATGATCAACTGGCAGCTTTCGCCACAGGGGTCGGTGCAGGTGATCGTATCGACTACGTGCTCGCCCGGTGACGGAGAATACTCCCAGATCCCGTCGCCCAATGTGGCGTTGGGATTGGTGTTTGTGCAGGTCAAAGAATCGCCGTTGGGATCAAAGGTGCTGAATGTGACCACATGAACCGGCGGTGTGCACAACGGCGGGCTCTGACCGCCGGTGAACTGGCAGGTCGGCGCCTCGTTCAATTCAACCCAGACGACCGAGGTATCAGCACCCACCTGGCCGCACGAGTCGGTCGCCGTGACGATGACTTCGTAGTGTCCGGTCGTGTCGGCATAGAAGCAGATTTCCGTGGATGACGCACCGAGTGGTCCACGCGCGGCGAATCCATCAATCTCCGCCGTGCCGCTGAGTCCGGTGGCCACAAATCGATCGAAACGGATACCATCCGGCAGATCGAGTGTCACACCGCCCAGGCCGCTCCCGGCGGTACCGCCAGGAACATACACGGTATCGACATGATTGACTGTCGCACCTTCACTGAAAATGAATTCGACATTCCCACCCGATGCGGAATTGGTGTAAATCACGAAATCGGTGGGTGATCCGTTGCAAGCGGTGAACACCGAATCAAAACTGAGTTCGACATAGTCACCCGAGGTAAAAGCGACAGAGCCATCGCCATCACTACCGTCGGGACCGCCGCTGCCGGGTGTGGTAAAGGTCAAATCGGTCGGGGTGCTTAGCAGAAGGTTGGCTGAGTTGCCGGGTTCTGTTCCGGTCGGAAATGTACCGGCATCAATCACTGACCCCACGAATCCGTAACCCGGCAAGGAGACTGAAACACCGGATTGTGTATTGACTGGCGGGACGAAATCGGAGGCCGCGAGCAAATTCTTGCCCGGATCGCCGCCGCCGAGTTGCGTGACTGTGCCGCCCATCGCCACGATCTGCGCGACCTGGTCGAAATTCGACATTGTTGTTGTGAACGTGCCAATATTCGATTCAATGCTCAAGTTACACGGTTCAGAAT
>WJJR01000108.1 GCA_014729565.1 Candidatus Zixiibacteriota bacterium
ACACGCGATGTAGTACGGGCGCCTCGTTTACACTGAGTCAACCGAAGTGCCCGTGCCGCTTGGCCGAGACGCTTGCAGTGAGCGGAGTCGAACTGGCCATGGTACGTTCCCGAAGACCGGAACGGAGTTCTAATTGTTGCTATAACTTGTTGTCATTCCCGCGAAAGCGGGAATCCATTCTCCGCGCGTGGCTGGGTTCAAAATGGATCCCCGCTTGCGCGAGGATGACAGGGGAGGGTTGACGACTGAACGGGGGCTTCTGCTAACGGATAATACTTCTGACAATCGCTATAGACTTGCTGTACACCAAAAAAGCATGATTTCGCGAATCTCAACCCACCGATTCGTCATCTGCATCCGCAACGACGACTACCCCGCCTCGCTGGAGCGCCGCAAGATCTATGAAGCGCTGGACGATCCTGAGGCGGAGAAATACCACCAACTCCGAGTCATCGACGAGTCGGGAGAGGACTATCTCTACCCCGCCGAGTACTTTGTGTTAATCGATTTGCCCGATGCAGCTCAACGAGCCTTAGTTAAAGCCCCCTAAGGACTTGCGGGCTGCTGTAAGCCGTTTTCTCACCGCCAGCACATCGCTTTATCACCCGTATTCCCTTTACAGAACCCGCTGTGCGGTGTTTACTTAGCAAATTCGGGCCGACTAAGTCCTGAAAGCGGAGAACGAGTGATGTCGATTTTGAAGATTGCCAGAATGGGACACCCGGTGCTGCGGCAGATGGCCGAGCCGATCAAGCCGAAAGAGATCCGGTCGGACGAGATTCAGCGGCTGATCGATGATATGTTCGAGACGATGGTCGAGTATTCCGGCGTCGGACTGGCCGCGCCGCAGGTGCATGTGTCGAAGCAGCTCCTGGTGACCGAGGATATCCCCGATCCGGACAGCGACGACGGTTACCTGGCGCGCCGGTCGGTGGTGATCAATCCGGAGATCACCTTTTTGACCGAAGAGCAGATCGCCTTTTTTGAGGGGTGCTTGTCGATTCCGGACATCCGCGGGCGCGTGCCGCGGATCCGCAGGATTCGCCTGCGTGGTTTCGACCCTGACGGCAATACAATCGACCGCGAAGTGGAAGGTTTCCCGGCTGTTGTCTATCAGCACGAAGTCGATCACCTGAAAGGGATTCTGTTCCCCGACCGCATGGGTGACTTGACGACGCTATCGTTTGGCGACGAGTACAGTCGCTACATGGCCCCGCAGCCGGAGCCGCTGACCGACTAAGTACTGAGAGGCAGGTTTTTGTAGTGCGGACGCCTCGTCCTTTGTAGTGCGGACGCCTCGTCCGTAGTGGGCGGGCGAGGCGCCCGCACACCAATGTGATTTCGAGATTCATCATGACCGTTGTTACGCAGCCAACAGCCACCATTGACGACCGCACACTCTCGCGCCTCCTCGACCGGGTCCAGAAGCCCGGGCGCTACATCGGCGGCGAATTGCATCGCGTGGTCAAAGACTCCACGACCGTCGACATCCGTGCCTGTCTGGCCTTTCCCGATTCGTACGAAATCGGTATGTCGCATCTCGGGTTGCGTATCCTCTATGCGCATCTGAATAAGCTCGAGAATGTCTACGTCGAGCGGGCGTACTGTCCGTTTCCCGATATGGAAGCGCGTCTTCGCGAGGAGGATCTGCCGCTGTTCACTGTCGAGACGCGGACCGGGCTGCATGAGTTCGACGTGGTCGGCTTCTCGCTCCAGTCGGAGATGTCGAATTCGAACGTGCTGACCATGCTCGATCTGGGACGCATTCCGTTACATCGCTGGGATCGCGGCGAAAAGGATCCGATTATCATCGCGGGTGGACCGGTGGTGTTCAATCCGGAGCCGACCTCCGACTTCTTCGATGTCTATCTGATCGGTGACGGGGAAGAGGCGTTTGCCCAGTTTTTACAGCGCAATCACGAACTGAAGCAGCAGGGCGTTACACGCACCGAGCGATTGCGCACGATTGCCAATGAGATTGACGGGTTCTATGTCCCGGCGCTGTACAATACGCGTGTCGATGAACGCACCGGCTTTGTCCATGTCGAGCCGACCGACGGTGCGCCGTATCCGGTGCGCAAAGCACTGCTCGATGACATCAACGAGTATCCGTTTCCGTCGGACATTTTGGTCCCGCAGACCGACATTGTGCACGACCGTGTCGCCGTCGAAATTGCCCGCGGCTGCACGGAGGGCTGCCGTTTCTGCCAGGCGGGGATCATCTACCGGCCGGTACGCGAGCGTTCACCCGAGTCGATTGTCAATTCGATTGTCGATGGCATCGATAAGACCGGGTTTGACGAGGCGTCGCTGACCGCGTTGTCTACGGCTGATTACTCGTGCGTGACTCCACTGGCCAAAGCGGTAATGGCCGAATTGCAATTGCGACGGACCGCGATGTCGGTGTCGTCGTTGCGTGTGTATGGTGTCACTGAAGAATTGGCACGTGAAATCGCCAAGGTGCGTAAGACCGGGTTTACGATCGCACCCGAGGCGGGGACGCAGCGGATGCGCGATGTGATCAACAAGGGCATCACCGATGACAACATCGATACCGCGTCGGAGATTGCGTTTTCGAATGGCTGGAACCGTCTGAAACTGTATTTCATGATCGGCCTGCCGACCGAAACCGATGACGATGTCAACGGTATCGCCGAGACGGCGATTCGCGTGTACAAAATCGGCAAGAAACTTGGCCCGAAAGGCATTAAAGTTGTGGTGTCGGTATCGTCACTGGTACCGAAAGCGTCATCCACATTCCAGTGGGTGCCGTTCGATGATCCGGATGATCTCGTTCGCAAACAGCGCATGCTCATGGACAAGCTGCGGCCGTTCAAGGGTATTGAGTTGAAGTGCCACGAGGTGCGGCTGTCGCGCCTCGAAGCCGTGTTCTCACGCGGCGATCGACGCTTGGGCAGGATTATCGAAACAGCCTGGCGCAAAGGCGCGCGCTTCGACGAGTGGAGTGACTGGTTTAGAGAGGGACATTGGCTCGATTCATTCGACGAATGCGATTTCGATCCCGACCAGTTCCTCCCCGCCGTGCCGACCGAAGATGCATTGATTTGGGATCATATCGATTCGCGCGTCAACAAGGAGTTCCTGCTCAAGGACCTGAAGTGGGGGCTCAAGTCACGTTTCGCGCACCCGTGCGAGAAACCGTATCTGCCGAAGCGTCACAATCCGCCGAAGCACAAGGATGGCGTCACCAAATTGGTGTGTTATGATTGCGGTGTGGACTGTGACCTCAAAGCGATCGCCATCGAACGCGATCAGGAGGCCGCATCGGCGGAAGACATCTATCGCGAGAAAGAAGCGAAGCTCGCGAACGCCGACCGGAGCATGATTCCGTTGCCGGTGGTGCGTGAAACCGGTGAGTTCCAGGAGCACGAATCGACGATGAGAAATCGCGATTACGAGTCAGCCGGTTCGCAGCCGTTCGAGCCCACGCCGGGTCCGTTGTATCGATTCCGTGTCTGCTACGGCAAGCTCGGCCTGTCGCGGTATCTCAGCCACTTGGAGACGGCGCGTCTGATCGAGCGGGCGGGCAGTCGCGCCAAGTGGCCGATTGCCTTTTCGGGCGGATATCATCCGCATCCCAAGCTGTCGTTCGGTCCGGCTTTGCCGGTCGGTGTTGCCGGTGAGAATGAATACTTCGACGTTGAACTGACCGAAGACTGGGATGCGGAAGAACTGGCTGCACGCCTGCGGGACAATCTGCACGAAGGGTTCGCGATTGTCTCGGTTGTCCGTGTCGCCGACAAGGCACCCAAGATCGAAAAGGCGATCGACACGTTTGAGTATCTCATTCGCTTCGATACGCAAACTCTCAACTCCGGCATCGGCGATGTTCAGACGTTCAATGAGCGGTTGCAGCAGCAATTGTCCAACGGCGGCTGGAATATCACACGCACCGTGAAGAAGAAGACCAAGACCATCAACGCCGCCGAATTCGTGACCAACTGGAGTTTCGCCGGCAATAACGGCGACACCGATTGGCATCTGACATTGACGTCTGTCAACGGCCGCTGTGTGAAACCGCGTGAACTGGTCGAATCGCTGTTTGGTGATTGGCCCGACGGTACGACCATTACACGTGTGCGCATGGGACGGATGCGCGAGGGCCGTCTGGTCACGCCGCTCGAGGTGGATGCCGTATGAGCCGGCGACGTCGCGTATCATTCTACACCCTCGGATGCCGTCTCAATCAGGCCGAGACCGCATTGATGGCGGAATCATTCCGTCAGCAGGGGTATGACATTTCCGAGCACGGATCACCAGTCGACGTTGCGGTGATCAACACCTGTTCGGTTACCGAACGCGCCGACGCGCGTTGCCGCAATGAAATTCGCAAGATTCGCCGGCGGTCACCGGATGCCGTGGTGTGTGCGGTCGGCTGCTACGCGCAAGCCGATACCGATACCGTCGCGGCGATTATGGGTGTGAGCCTGGTTGTTGGGACGGACAAGAAGTATGGGCTGGCGGACCTGGTCCAATCATACAATCAGAGAATCTGTCATTCCGAGCGGAGCGAGGAATCTGCTTTTGAACCTGTCGACACCGCCGGCGACAAGAAGCAGATCCTTCGCTCCGCTCAGGAGGACATATATACCGATGTAACCAATGGTCCCGAAATCCACGTCAGCAAACGCCCCGACACCGGCGGCTTCGAGTACCCGGCGGCCGGCTACTACGCCGATCTGACGCGCGCCAATATCAAGATTCAGGACGGCTGCGATTTTTGCTGTGCGTTTTGTCTGCTGCCACGTGTTCGCGGTGATGCACGTTCACGTCGCTTGGGCGATATTGTGGCCGAAGGGTATGAACTCGCGCGGCGCGGACATAAGGAACTGATCATCGCCGGTGTGAATATCGGGACATACGCGTTCGAAGGCTTCACCATCGCCGATGTGGCGCGATCGCTGTCGGATATTCCCGGCGTCGAACGTGTGCGCGTGTCATCGATTGAACCGACCACCGTTAACGATGATCTTCTCGAGTGGATGGCAACATCGCCGAAAGCGTGCCGTCATTTGCATCTCCCATTGCAGTCGGGTGATGATTCGGTGCTGAAGGGGATGAAGCGCGTCTACACGACCAGCGACTATGCCCAATTCGTCGACAAGGCGATGCGCATGATGCCCGATGTGGGACTGGGCACCGACGTGATTGTCGGCTTCCCCGGCGAGGGCGAGCGCGAGTTCGCCAACTCGATGCGTTTTGTCGAAGAGATGCCGTTTTCGTATCTGCACATATTCTCGTATTCCGAACGTCCCAAGACCGCCGCGGTCTATTA
>WJJR01000109.1 GCA_014729565.1 Candidatus Zixiibacteriota bacterium
CGCACACACCGTGGCATCGTAGTCGCCATCGACAATGATGACATCCGCGCCCTCCGATTCGATGGCCTCCACCCGCGCATTCAGCGAACCGTGTGGCATGAAGATCACCGCCCGTTGACCAAGCTTGCGCGCCACCCACGCCACACCACGCCCATGGTTACCATCAGTCGCAGTACACAGCGTGTACCGCGGCAGATCATCCGGCAGTGGTTGGGAATAGAACGTCGTTGGATCGGGGGTGGTCCCACCTCGCTGTACTAACTCGTCACAGAGAAATCGATACACGGCATACGATGCGCCCAGTGCCTTGAAGGCACGCAGACCGAAGCGCTGTGATTCATCTTTCACAAACAGACGCTTCACGCCGAGATGTTTGGCGCAATGGGGAAGGTCAATCAGCGGCGTCGGAGCGTATTCGGGGATGGAGCGGTGAAGTGGGTCAATATCGGATTGAGTGAAGGCGGTGACCGATGCCTCGTCGATCACGGGTGGGGTCTGACGGTAGGGATTGAGAGCGTAGCGGCACACAAGCAGCAATGTACGCTGCATGCGCGTTGAGACAACGGGAAAGGATGGCGCGTTCGATTACGCGTCGTTGGGACGGTCGGCGTTACACCGCGCGCAGTACGATTCCGCGCCCGGATTCACCCGTCCACACGTGCACTTCCAGAACCCACCGGTACTGGCCGGCCCCCCGGGAGCCACGTCGGGATGCTCATGTCCCGCGCCCTGCCCCTGCGCGTTCTGGTAGTAGAACGATTCCGGAACATTCATCAACTCTTCGGGCGTCGGCGAGGAATCGTCGGTCGGTATCGGTCCCGATTCCGACAGCTTGGCGGGTGTGAGCGGGGGTTGTCCGGCTGCAGGCATCGGTTGCGTCACGGCACCCTGTTGCGGCTGAGTACGCGCCGGACGTCGCCGAACGATTTCGTCACTGGTATCCGAACCACGGCGGAAGAACATGAACAGCAGCAGGAGGGCAACCACGCCTCCGCCGTACCACCAGTATGAAAACGGTTTACCCGTGTACACCGGCGTGGCGGTGCTGCCGGTGTAAGCGAGTGTCGGCATGATGAGTTCGAACTGCGTTTCCCAGGCGCTGAAGACACCATCGGCGGCCGCGCAGCGGATCGCGTAAAGGTGCTGACGGTCTTCCGTGTCACGCACAATCATCCCGCGCAGCCAATTGGTCAAACTCGTGTGGCCGTTCGGCAACGTACTGCTGAAGTAGATCTCGAATTCGATCTGGTCATTGGTCGCTTCGTAACGCGATTCGGTGACGGTTACCCCTGACTGACCAGCGTTGGACATCGCGGCGATCTGGTTGGCGAGCTTTGGCCACTGTGTCCCCAGTTCCCCCACCGAGCTGATAACATTGCGCGGCGCAATGGCCTGATGAAGCAGCAACGCAATGACCGTACCTTCACCATTCGAAAACAGCGCGACACCGTTCTCATGCGCCGGATGATTCCGCAGTTCCCAACTGCCGTCAGGGCGGGCAAAGGTCACATCATGAAGGTGGCTGGAGTAGACATTCCCGCGCATCTCCGCCGATGCCGGCGTCACAATTAGCAATACCAACAGGGCCAGGGCTCCGATTGCTGGTCGAATGCGATAACTCATTGATCCCCCAGTAGTTCCCTACTATCGAGGTATCGGCCCCCGGTGCCCCACTCTTGAGCCATAATGCCCTACCACCGCCCGATACGGAAGGGCGGCATGAGAATGCGCTCGCTCTGATCGCGACCGAGCCAGATCGCCAAGGCCAGGGCGAAGACGGCATCGCAGTGGGTATTGTCCTCCCACGTGAATTCGCGCAGTTCTCCGGCCAGACTCCAATACTCGCCCGACGGTGTCGTGATCTCCACGTTGGGACAGGCGACCTGCCCGTTGGCGAAGGACTGCTCCAGCGCGGCGATCAGTTCGTTTTTGGCACGTCCTCCCCGTTCACCGAAATTGAACCCGGTCGCGCCGATATCCTGCAATTCGGCCAGCACCACGTCGCCCAATCCGGTCGCGTCGATAATGGTGCGTCCGCCGTATCGCCGGTGACGATTCCGGATCGTCTCGTACACCGCCGGCCACGATCGCTGCTGGAATCGTTCGAACGCGACTACCTGATGCGGATGCACCGACACATCGAGTGTCACTCCGACGGTCCACGTGCGTTTGCGTGCCAAATCCCACCCGTGGATGTATCGGTGGCCGGGCCGGGGCGACTGCAATCCGGTTGCCCGTGCCAACGCATAACGAATCTGTTCTTCGGTCAGAACTTCGTTGCCGCAATCGACGAACCGTCCTTCGATGTTTTGAGCACGACGATTCGGTGAGAGGCGCTGCATCGTACGGTCGAGGAAATCCGACGGGATGTACGGATTATCGCGGGTGTCACCGCGTTGCACGTAGCCGAACGATGGTCGCGATGCCAACGTCAGCGCTTTGCGATAGAACCAGTTCTTGCCGCTCGGTGTCGACGTGTAGTCGATTTGTCCCGCACGATCGACCACACGCATGGCCAGTACCTCTTCGACGACTTCCTCGGGATTCGGTTCGAAGGCCGCTTCATCGAAGGTCACGAAGTCGAAATCATGGCCGAGGAGATACTCACCGCGACGTTGACTCGAGCGTGCCCACATCACCGATCCATTCGTGAGACACAAATACGGAAACGGTGTGCGGATCAAATCGGCAATGAAGCGTTCGGCGTGGGGATGCTGTCGCAGCAGGCGGACGGTCTCGTTGAAGATGATGCGCGCCTGATCGAGGGTGATCGAGACATTGACCGCAACATATCGTCCGGCACGGTCGTAGCGGGGATTGCGAACCTGGAAGAGACACCGGTGGGCAAACTTGATTGCCTGGACCAGCGATTTGCCCCAACGGTTGCCGGTATGCAGGAGATTTTCGGGACGGTGAGATTTGCGCAGCCACAGTTCCTGCGCCGGATGGGGATCAACACCGAGGAATTCGCGGGCAAAATGGACAGGATCGCCGATGGCCTGACGCCACGGCGACCGGTGGATGGCGGGCATATAGGATGCGCCGACTGGAGCCCCTATTGGAGCACCGAGCCCCAACTCGGCCATGAGTAATACTCAAGTAGAATTACCAGTGGTCTGATGACAACGAAGTTACAGGGTGGCCGCGATCTGTGATTGCGGTTCGCTGTAGGCGAATAGAGTGATTGTCAGAAGCATTTTCCGATTGAACAACCGATGTAGCGCGGGCGCCTCGCCCGTGCCGCATTGCCAAAACGGCAATGTTACGCTCTCGAAG
>WJJR01000110.1 GCA_014729565.1 Candidatus Zixiibacteriota bacterium
ATCTGATACCGATACCGACCCCATACGGGGGCATTGACTTTGCCGATGAGTTGGAGACGGCGTGCATTGCGCAGCTTGAGGCTGGGGTCTATACAGGAGATCCGGACAATGTGTCAGCGATCCGCTCGGCGTTTCCGCACGAGGACGACGAGCCTACAAGCGCGCTCTCCGGTGAAATGCCGCTGATTGAGGTTCGGGCCTACGCGGATGGGACGGAGGAAGCTGGAGCTGGAGCCGAGTATCTGGATTACGCGCTTGAGGTCGACGTTGTTGTTGAGCATGGACAGAGGCGCGAGGGGCGTAAAAAGTGTGCGCGGATAGTTGAGGAGGCTCTACGCATTCTAACAGATCCGCGAGTTGTAGTTGGCACGAGCTTCATAACCTCCGGCCAGTTGACAATGATAACCAGTCAGGACCCAGGTGATATCAACGTTGGCTTGCGGGCGAATCCGAACGTGTTTTGGTCGCGTTCGCGGGTAGTCTATCGGGTGTTGTGGTATCCGGTCATAGGCACATGAGGAGTTAATAATGGCGTATAAGCGACGGTATGACGATAGATTGTGGATTGTCTCGCAGAAGGAATCCACATATGGGACGGCGGTTGCTCCTGGCGCAGGGGTTGGCATCGTCAAGCACACGCTTCCGCCAGGGACACAGCCAATCCTGCGCACGAAGAACGTCTTAAGTAACAAGGACTATGCGAGCGGGAATCGCCACGAGACAAATCGTATATTCCTTGAGCAAATGTACGATGGGCCGTTATCGCTCTGGCTATCACCGGAGAGCTTTGGGCAGTTTTTCGGCTATGCGCTAGGCAAGGACACAAAGAGTCCGATCGGAACGGGTGGCGTCGAGCACTTGCTAGTGCCGGAGACAGACGCGAACGATGCTTCTATCCCGTCATTCACACTCTACGAATACTTACCAGAGATCAATTCGGGGACGGACTCTGTTTGGACGTTGAGCGGCATGATGGTCGAAGAGGTTACGTTACGTGTGACGCCCCAAACTGGGATTATGACCATCCAGGCGACGTTACGCGGATCTGGCGAAGACAACGCAGACGCGAATCTGTCAAGCTATGACTCAGATACCAATGATGGCCCGATTTACCTCTTCACTGCTGGCAAGGTCGATGTGTTCATCAATGAGGTTATCGCGGAGGGCGGGGACGTTTGGGAGGAGGGAACGTTTACCGATCCGACGACTGCTGGATACCCCGGCGGCGTTGATGATCTCGAGGATGCGAAGTCGATCGGGAAGCATCTCGTGGAGGTAACGGTTACCTATCGCAACACCTTCGACAACGGCCACGGCCCTGGAAGTGGGCAGACCGGTTCCGGGCGGGCGCGTAGACGCTCGATAAGGCAGGATTACGAGGTTGTCGGTACGATCACTCACCGGGTTGACAGCACGCACTCTTGGATCCGAGACAGGTTCGAAGAGCTGCAGAGTGGCGAGCAGGAGTTTGCCATGCAGATCAGCGGTGTTGGTGATGAGTTCATCGACACAGGCGAAACTACGTACTGCGGTTGGTCTCTCATCGTGCCTCTGGCGCGGTTCGACCAGGAAGGCCAGGGGCGCAGCGACAGTACCCGCGAGCCTTTGAGCCGAACGATGCCGTTCACGGCGCAGAAGCAGGCCAATCACGAGCTGATTGAGGCTGCTGTGTGGGACAAGATCGACGAGAACTATGGCAATGCTGGTTGAGGTGTAGTTATGGAACACAAGCTGATAGACATGAAGCATTGTAAGTTACGGACTGTGTTCGTGGCGTGGGATGTGACCAAGTATCCATATGTAGCTGTTCCGGGAGAACACGCGGACCGTTATGCGCAGCAATGGGGCTGTGACGTAGCTGGCGAACTGACGCCGCAGGTATCGGAGAAGGAGCGGGAGAAGGAGGAGGGCTGATGAGATTCGGACGACGGGAGGAGTTCACAGACGGCGCATTGCAGGTGCTGGATGCGAACGGCAACGAGCTGGGACAGGCTACGCTGATTTTGCTGCACCCCACGGTTGAAGCCGTCAAGGATGTCATGACGGCGATAGGTTCTGAGATACCGTTCGACGAGGCAACGGACACAATCTCGAAAAGGTGTGCGGAGTGTGTTGTTGGGATGGACCTGCCGGCTGGTGTTACGAAGGAGGAAACATGGAAGGAAGACTTGGTTGCGTCCGGCGCGTGGAATGCAATTCTGACACCCCTGCTACGGAGGTTGTTTTTTCGATCCAATCCACGGGTACCCGAAGACGACGGAGAAGGTGATCCAGGATCTGGAGGACCAGGAGCACGACCGGAAGGTGAGGAACAAGGAGCTGAGTGAGGATTTCCGCTTCATCTATCGTGACGTTCCATGCCCCGGCCAGTGCGATATCGATGAAAAGGCCGGGGTGTGCCGTACCTGCAACAAGCGTACACACCCACATGAGATTACCTTGCACGCGGAGCGCATCCAGCGGCTGGTGGATGGTGGGTATCCGTTCGGGCGTGACGATCTGAGCGCGGAACTGTGGGCTGCGCTTGGAATCCTGAACATGCGATCTAGGATGATGCAAGGACTTCTGCGAGGCTGACGATGGCAATACCCATGTTCATCGAAGCCCGGTTCAAGGGCGACCGCGCAAAGCGGGAGATGCGCTCGTTCGAGCAGAATGAGTTCAAGGCCTTTGTCGGCGGACTCAAGAAGGCCGTTGTAGCCGCTGGGGTCGGGCTCGGGTTGCGCGAAGTTGGGCAGTTCGTCATGGATACGGCTCGGCTTGGAGCTCAGGCCGAAGATGTTGAGATTGCGTTCCGCGGCGTCGCCGGCAGCGTGAAGGATGCCCGCGATCTTCTGAACCAGATGCGCGAGGCGACCAAGGGCGCGGTCAGTGATCTTACGTTACGCCAGCAAGCCGCCCGGGCGTCGTTCCTCGGTATCCCCATAGAGCGGTTCCCCGAACTATTGCAAGCTGCCAGAACGGCAGCGATCGCAACCGGCCAAGACATTAACTATATGCTTGAGTCGATCGTGCTCGGTCTTGGCCGCCTCTCTCCTCGCATCATTGATAACCTTGGCATCACCATCAAGCTCGGTAATGCCATGCAGGAGTACGCCGATTCCATCGGCACGGTGTCCTCTGAGCTTACAACTGAACAGCAGCGCATTGCAATCATCAATGCGACGATGCGCGAGAGCCTCAAGCAACAGCAGGCGCTTGGTGATGTCGGTATTACGACGGGCGAGAAGATCGGGCAGGCATCTGCGGCGTGGCAAGATTTGAAAGCCACAATCGGGTCGATCACGGGGCCGGCAGTCGCTGCTGGTCTTAGTGCTCTTGCCGATGGTATGCGGGATGTCAAAGACGCTCTGACTCCGCCCGAGAGGACGTGGGTTGATAGTAGCGAGGAGTTCTTGGCTAGGTGGGAGACCTACGAGCGGCGTAGCGGCATCGTTGCCGGAATGTCGATGCAAGAATATGAGGCTTACCGTGCGCGCATGGAAGAAATTGGCCGCATGCTTGAAAAGGCAGAAAGGGAGCGTCGAGAGAGGGCGGCCGCAACGGAGGAGTGGCTGGCACAGGTTCGAAGGGAGGAGTGGGAGATATTTTGGGAATGGTTTGATAGGCGGGAAGAAGAGCGCAGACGACGACGCCGTGTAGTTGGAGCACCGCGGTTCGGTGGTGGCCCGGGTGGTTTGGCAGACTTTCCGGAGCCAGGCGAAACAGGAGGACCGCCATCTGCAGAGACTGCACAATCGCAGATGCTAGAATCGCGGTGGCGCAGCTTCTTCGCCGGGGCATTCCACCAAGGAATCGAGCAGGGCAGCGAAGGCGTCATGACCTATTTGGAATCCTTCTTCAAGCGGCGCCTTGCTGAGATTATCGCTGAAGGCGTTGTGCAAGGCATGACAAAGGGGCTCGGGGAGGATCTTGGTGGGATCTTGTCTGATATTCTGGGCTTCGAGGAAGCACCGGCCGAAGGTGGGTCGGGAGGTTGGGTATAATGGCTTATCCCACGATATACTTCCGCGACTGCGCGCTTGAGGTGACGCCATCGGCCAACGTCGAGGATGGTGACTATCCAGCGACAAACCTTACGGATCAGAACCCGCGCACAGTATACAAGCCGGGGACAACAGGGGTCACCTATATCAACTGGTCATACTCATCTGCCGTTAAGCTTATTGGCTTCGCCGTTGCAAATCATACGCTCGGGACAGACGGTGTTACCCTGACGCTCCGTTACTACAACGGTGGATATTTGACATACAAGGCACACACCTTCTCAAGTGACGATGATGCTGTTATCTTGGCAGCGGGAGCTCGGACGGATACCGAATGGCAGATACTATACAGCGGGCATAACGCAGACACTGAAGTTGGAGCACTTACGCTACTCGGCGCTAGCACAAACGAAGTGGCGACCCTGGACGATGGATGGCTAGCCTGGCCGATCGACTTCACGAGCATCCACAAGACTGCAGACATACAGACAGCCGGAAGTGCTATCTTCCGCCAGGTCTGGCAGGGCAGGCAAACGGTCATCAGACTCATCGGCGAATCTCTGAAGCATGGCAGCGTGGGCGACCCTGGGACAGAAATATGGGGAGGATTCAACGAGCACGGCTATAAGGCCGGATGGGTGACGCTGGATGACTATGATTCGACCCCCGGGACGCCGGCATACTACGGCCTGTGGGACCCTGCACTTAGG
>WJJR01000111.1 GCA_014729565.1 Candidatus Zixiibacteriota bacterium
ATCAACCGAAGCGGCCGGTGACATAGTCCTCGGTGCGTTTGACGCTCGGGCGCGTGAAGATGGTTGCTGTCTGGCCAACCTCAATGAGTTCACCCAGATAGAAAAAGCCGGTTACTTGAGAGACGCGAGCAGCTTGCTGCATGTTGTGAGTCACAATGACAATGGTGTAATACTTTTTTAGGTCTTCGATCAGTTCCTCGATCTTTGACGTCGATATTGGATCAAGCGCACTGGCAGGCTCGTCCATCAGCAGCACATCGGGCTTAACGGCCAGGGCGCGCGCGATACAGAGCCGCTGTTGCTGGCCGCCCGACAGTTGCATGGCGTTCTTGTTGAGATCGTCTTTAACTTCCTCCCACAACGCCGACATCTCCAGCGATTCCCGTACCGCTTCGTTGATCACGTGACGGTCACGGATACCGGCGATACGCAATCCGTAGGCAACGTTCTCATAAATCGATTTCGGAAATGGGTTGGACTGTTGGAAGACCATGCCGACGCGCCGGCGCAGCGCGGAGATGTCGACATTGGGCGCATAGATGTTATGCCCGTCGAGCAGCACTTCCCCGTCGGTGCGAATGCCGGGAATCTGATCGTTCATGCGATTCAGCGCCCGCAGGAACGTGGTCTTGCCGCACCCCGAAGGTCCAATGAGGGCCGTGACGGCGTTGGGGATGATATCGAAATGGACCGACTTGAGCGCCTGATTTGTGCCGTAGAAGACGCTCAGTCCGTGCGTCTTCATCTTGAGCTCGCTGCTTTCCGACGGCACGTGGTTGTTCTCGGCCGAGCGATCATCCATGTCGGTGTCTCGGGATGTGACAGTTACGTACGTTTGGTTTTCGGCGTCAGACATTAACGACTCATCTCACCTGTTTCGATCGAATGCGGATTCGAATTAACACTGCCAGCGCGTTTAACGCAAATGTCAGGAGCAAAAGAACCAGAACCGTTGAATATAACAACGGCAATGTTTCGTCCACGTTAGGTGATTGCGTTGACAGGACATAGACGTGGTAGCCCAGCTCCATGAACTGATCGTTCAGCTTACTCGGTAAATACGGGAGGAAGTAGGCCGCTCCGGTGAACATGATCGGCGCCACCTCGCCGGCGCCACGCGAGACCGCGAGGATGCCGCCGGTCAGGATACCGGTCATCGAATTGGGCAGCACAATCCGGCGGATTGTTTGCCAGCGGGTCGCCCCGAGCGCGTAAGACGCCTCGATAAACGATTTGGGGATGCTCCGCATCGCCTCCTCGGTAGCCACGATGACAACCGGCAGCGTGAGCAGGGCCAGCGTCAATGACGCCCAGATGATCGCCGGCTGGGCGTACGCCAGCTCACCGCCATAGAAGGCGTTGTCGATACCCTTCCCCACGAATTGAATGAAGAATCCCAATCCAAACAGGCCGAAGACAATCGATGGGACGCCGGCCAGATTGTTGACCGCGACACGCACCAGCCGCGAGATGCGTGAGTCGGGACGAGCATAGTGGCGTAAATAGATCGCCGTGGTGACACCCAGTGGAATCACGGCGATGGTCATCAGGATGACCAGAAAGACGGTGCCGAAGATCGCCGGGAAGATGCCGCCCTCGGTCATTCCGTGTGTGGGTTCGCTGGTCAGAAACGTCCACGTCAGGCCGCCGATCCCGTTGAAGACGATATTCCAGAGGATGATCACCAACATGGCGACCACACACAGGGTCAGAAATCCGGTCGCCAGCGAGAGCAGGGAGAATTTTCGCCGGAATCGGCTGCGGGTTGTGTGTAACGGGGGAGCTTCAACTCCCAACGTACTTTCGATTTCCTCCCGCGCGGTTTCACCGGCCCTCAGGGTCATCCGGCGCTCCCCGTAAGTCGGCGTTTCAGACGTCCCACGTACCACTCCCCGAGGAGATTGATGAGGAACGTCATGACAAACAGGAGTGCGCCAATGAAGAACAATACATGATAGTGGGCGGAGCCATGGACGACTTCGGCCAACTCAGCGGCGATGGTCGCGGCCATCGTCCTGACGGAATCGGTAATGGGCAATGACCAGATGGCGGCATTGCCCGACGCCATCAGCACGATCATCGTTTCGCCGACGGCCCGGCCGAATCCAAGCGCCACTCCGGCAAAGATACCGGGTGCGGCCGCCGGCAAGACCACCCGTCGGGCCGTGTTCCAGGGACTGGCGCCCAGCGCTTGTGAGGCCTCGCGAAACTGACGCGGCACCGCGCGCAGGGCTTCTTCGGCCACGGTGTAGATGATTGGAATCACGGCAATGCCCAGCGCGATTCCCGCCGTGGTGGCATTGAGACGGAACCGCCAATCAAACAAATCCTTGAGCACCGACGCCAGCACGATTAGGGCGAAAAAGCCCAGAACCACAGAGGGAATTCCGGCCAGCATCTCCACCACCGGTTTGATCGCCTCGCGCATTCGCGGCGAGGCAAACTCGGAGCTGTAGACGGCCGCGCCAATCGCGAATGGCGCGGCGAACAAAATCGCCACCAGCGTGGCCTTAAACGAACCGAGGATCAATGGCGCCAGTGAGTACTTCGGTTTGCCCGACACCGGCTGCCACATAAAACCCGCCGGTTTGCCTTCCCGGTATTCGATCGGGAAGACCATCTTGTCGAGCGTGACTTCCTCGTGAACCTCCTCGGATGTTATTACCGGTAGCGCTTCACGTCCGATGAAGACAAAGATCAATA
>WJJR01000016.1 GCA_014729565.1 Candidatus Zixiibacteriota bacterium
ATCAGACGGAGTCATGATGATCAATCGCTCGACGGTTCTCAACAGCTGGCGGACGTTGCCCGGCCAATCGTAATCGATGAGCGCCGCCCTCGCGGAAACGTCCATAATTTTCGGAGGTTTGCCCTTGTCGGTGGTCAGACGACGCATGAACAGATCAACCAAAGCCGGAATATCTTCCTTTCGTTCTCTCAATGGTGGCAGGACGATTTTGATGCCACAGAGCCGGTAATACAGATCGTCGCGAAAGAGGCCATTTTGTCTCAGCATTTCCAAGTCACGATTCGTTGCACACACCAGACGAACATCGGTTGTGCGAAGCTCTGTAGCACCGAGCGGTTGAAATTCACCACTCTCAACCACCCGCAACAATCTTTCTTGTGTGGTGGCAGCCAGATCACCGACTTCATCAAGAAACACAGTGCCGCCGCGCGCAAACTCAAACAACCCACTACGTACACTCAAGGCATGTGTAAACGACCCCTTCAAATGCCCAAAGAGTTCTGATTCAACCAGATCGGAGTCCTTATGATTGCAGTTGAGAATTCCGAAATGATGGCGGCTCCGAGCACTGCCGTTATGAATCGCCTTCGCCACGAGTTCCTTACCAGTTCCGGTCTCACCAAGAATCATCACATTGCAATCCGTCGGCGCTACCTGGGTTATCGTGCGAAACACCTCCTGCATCGCGGTGGAGTGTCCGATCATTTTGTACTCGATCTCGGCGATCTGTAGCAAGCGATGTGTGTTTGTCTTGAGTTCGTAGTAGTCCACGGCATTCCGCACCGAGCGGCGCAACTCTGGTAGCGACCGTCCCTTCGTTACATAGTCGAATGGTTTGTCTTCGGCATCGATGGTCCGTTCGTCGTATTCGCCAGGATAACCGGTGTGGTAGATGACAGGTGTTTCGGCGCGGATTTTGCGAATCTCCCGTGTGGCCGCGCGGCCGTCCATGCCGTCCATTTTAATGTCCATGACGACGGCGGCGATGTTTTCATTCTGGCGGACCATCGCTACGGCCTTCGGACCCGAATCCGCGGTCAGTACATTGTAGTCGTCCTCAAAGACCATCGCGAGCGCTTCGAGCACGTCGGGGTCATCATCGACAATCAAGATTGTGGGGCGGCCACCGGTCGGCTTCCCTTCGGGTGCATAGTTCATTGTGAGGCTTCCTGCTGCGTGAGCGCACTGTTAAGCGTGAATTCAACAGTTGTGTGGTGGCCATGATCGGACTGGATCTCAATCGTTCCACCGTGCATCTCGACTATACGTTTCACGATGGCCAATCCCAATCCATGTCCGGAACGGGGCTTCGTTGTATAGAACGTATCGAATATCCGCGACTGCTCGTCGGCTGGTATTCCCTGTCCATTATCCTCGATGCATACGCGCACATGATGTTCATCATCCGTCGTGGTGACCGTGATCACAGGGTGTGGCTGTTCACGTAGTGCATCGAGGCTGTTGATCAGAAGATTGGAGACGACCGACTGGATCTGAACAGGATCGCCGAGGACACAGACTCCACCCGACGGCGTCCAATTCACCGTAACGCCCTGCTCCTCCAGGCGCAGGCGCTGAGCGTCAATCGTCTCACGGATGACATTGTTGAGATCGAAGGTCACCGGAGCGAATGTACGATCGAGCTTCAGGTACTGGGATATCACATCGGTCAGATCAAACACACGGTTGATCGCCCGGTCGAGCGACGCAATGTAACGGTTGTGCTGATGGCCGTTGTCGATCTTGTCCAGTGCCGACCGTAACCGTTCGAGGGCGTTCTCGGCCGGTAGTAACGCATTACGAATCTCGTGTCCGAACCCACCCGCAATATCCCGCGCCTGCCGGTATTTCTCCTGTGCGATGATCGTCGCCTGAGCCTCCTGCAGGGCACGGTGCGTTTCGCGGAGTTCGTCGCGCTGGCGGGCAATGATCTCGAGGGTGGCTTTGCTTTTTCGACGGTAGTAGTTGACAATGACAACGGCGACGATCAAACCGGTCAATACCATCAGAACGGCGTTTTGATTGCGTCGGTAGAACACCCCTATCAGCTCGGCCGTGCTCTTTTTCTCGAGAGCAACAACTGCCGCGGGAACGTCGTTGATAAGGAACGACTGTGCATTTCCCTGATCGTCATAACCAAGAACTTCGATCGATGACGTATGTACCGGCATGTCCGCCAGCTCTTCGAAATCGTTCGTATACACGCCGTCACCGCAGAGCATGACACTGTCTGCCAGTCCAGCGATTTTCGCACGTCCGAGATAGTCGAGGTATGCCACCGAGTCAGATTGTGCGATGAGCGTCAGTGTGCTGTCATAGACCTGGATGATGCCGTTCTTCATTTGCACACACAGCCACAGCTCGGAATCGTTGCCGAACGGGTGTGCCCATAGCCGTCGCGGAAGACTGGTAAGAACAGTGGACGCCAGAGAATGTCCCTCCCAGTCCATGGCCGTCAGCCGGTATTCATCGGGACCAATCGGTGGAGGTTCGGCCTCGGGGAATGGCAGAACGTGTGAGACATACAGACGCGAGTGAGATGGTATGGAGACGATGTCTCCGTCGAAGTGGTGTTCTGCGCAGTCATATTGAAAGATCACCTGCCCGTCGTGATCGACCTTTACCAGGTACGCCATCAGATCCGTGAAGCGGCTGTCAGAGAATCCTTGCTTGGCATTGTAACCAAGAAAGAGGACTGACGGATCGTCCGGTGACTCCGAGACACAGAGATCACCGCGATGAATCGGCGATGCAACCGGCAGCGACCACTCGATGGACAATGTGGTCGCATCAATGCAATACAGCGTCCTGACCGCCGGGTTGGATTGGCGTTCTGAGTTGATATAGACAAAGGCTTCCTGCGTACTGTCGAAATCGTAATCGTCCACCAGCAGGACATCGATCCACGGTTCCCACTTGTCATTGCCGGTCGGACGTTCGTCGCGCCCGTGCGCGAGATAGACGGAGGTTACCTGACCCGTTTCGACCGCCAATCGGTTGACGTAGGCCGTGTCACGGCTATAACTGGTATACAGAACCGTGATTGGCTCATCGGGATGGGATGCCAACGGTCGCCAGTCGCGAATCACACCGCGAACAGGTGTATCCTTAAGAAGTTGTCGTCCGGGATAGGTGAAGAGCCCGAACACAGAGGGCCGGTCATCCGTGTCTTTGGTGTTGTAGGAACTGACATATAGGCCGCTCACGGAATCACCGACGGCTGGCCGGATCACTTGCCAGAGTAGCGGGATCGTGGGTTGATCCGGGGACGGTATGGTCGAGTAGACAATACGGAACCGATGAGACAGATAGGCCGAATCGCCGGGGTTGTCGATTTCCAATCGTTCAACCGCAGTCGCCGGGACAGCCACCAATAACGATACTGCAACGACAACCGCGCACAGCCACCGGCATACCCCGTCGCCACCCGATACCTCATTCGGCATCGGGATCGACCTGCGTCGACTTTCCAACGATCCCAACATCGTGAACTGTGGTTTGATTTTCGCCGACACCCTGGCCCCTTGTGATACAATGCCGTGACAGTGTCGGGCCAGTCAGCGCTTGTATAACGACAACCACTGCCAATATACAGGCTTGCCCCGGTCTGACGATGGGCAGGGCGGAAGAAATTGACAATTTGATCCCTGCCACCCAATGCCGTGCGTTCACGATTGGACGTGGGGGGCAGTACCGGGGGTCTGGTAGTGCGTGGCCTATCGAGTTGGTGCAGATACGTGCAAGCGTCGGGTCGCGTGTTACCGCAACTTCCTACTTCAACCCAAATCGTTCCGCCATGCGTTGGGCGACGATTGACGGGACGAATTTGGAGACATCGCCGCCGTGGCGGGCGACGTCTTTGATCACACTGGAGGAGAGATAGCTGTACTTGG
>WJJR01000017.1 GCA_014729565.1 Candidatus Zixiibacteriota bacterium
CGAACAGTTCCTTCAGCGCGAGTTGAATACGGGCTTCGGTTTCGTGATCGACCGATGATGTCGCTTCATCCAAAATGAGAATGCCGGGATCATCAGCGACGACCCGTGCGAATGCGACAAGCTGCTTCTCTCCGACCGACAATCCCGATCCGCGTTCCCCCACCGGACGTTGCAATACATCACCATTGCCGCCCGTCAGCCGGTCGAGGCCAACGCGCTGGGCCGCTGCGCGAATCTGATCATCGGTGAGATCGGGCCGGCCCAAACGGATGTTTTCACCGATCGTTCCGGAGAACAGAAAAACATCCTGCGAGACGGTGCCCACACGCCGGCGCAGATCGTGCAGATTGCGCCTACGAATATCGATGCCATCGACAGCGATCGAGCCCTTCTGGAAGTCGTAGAGGCGCGTGATCAGATTGGCGATCGATGTCTTACCGGCGCCGGTTGCGCCGACCAGTGCGACCATTTCTCCCGGAGCGACAGAAAACGAAATATCTTTGAGCACCCATTCACCGTCGCCGTACGCCAGCCAGGTATTCTTGAATTCGACCGCGCCAAGCCGTGATTCCTGCGGCTGAGGAATATCCTCTTCGGCGAGCAGAATGTTCGGTTTGGTGTCGAGCAGTTTGAACACACGTTCCGACGCGGCCATGGCGGCCTGCAAAAGATTGTATTTTTCGGCCAGATCGCGAATCGGTCGATAGAACCGTTCGGCATACTGGATAAACGCCGCCAGCACACCGAATGTAATCGCACCCTCAAGCAACCGTCCGCCACCGTACCAGACAATCAGCGCCAGCGAAATCCCCCCGATCAATTCGACGACCGGAAAGAAGATCGCATAGTAGACAACCGAGCGAAGATGCGCACCTCGCAGATCGGCATTGCGATCCTGATGCTGCGCCAGCGCGTTGTCTTCCTTGCTGAACCCCTGCACAATCGCCATACCGGTGATGCGTTCCTGCCAGTACGCATTCAGCCGTGCGACCAGACGGCGCACTTCCCGATACGCCGACCGCGCACGTTGTTTGAAAATCCACGTGGCGCCGATCAGCAGCGGCAGAATGGAAAACGTCACGAACGCCAAACCGGCATCGAGATAGATCATCGCGCCGACGATCGCCGTCAGTGTGAACACGTCGCCGAAGATGGTCACGACCCCCGACGCGAACAGTTCGTTGAGCGCATTGACGTCGGTGGTGGCGCGGGTGAGCAACCGTCCGACCGGATTGCGGTCGAAAAACCGCATATCCATGGACATGAAATGCTCGAAAATCTCGTTGCGCAGATCGAGAATCGCGCGCTGGCCGATCCATTGGGTGATCACCACCTGGCCGTATTGGATGACAAACTGGCCAATGAGCGTGGCAATATAGAGAAGAACCCAGACAAGCAGACCGTCGACGTTCTTTTGTGCGATGGGACCGTCGATGGCCTTCTTGACGATCCATGGTCCGGCGATCTGCAGCGCGGCCAGCATCAGCAACAGCACGACCGCCGCCACCGCCGCCCACCGATACGGACGCAGGTAGCCCATCAGCCGGCGCATCAACCGGTGGTCATAGGCTTTACCCAGTGCTTCGTCTTCGAAGAATTCGTCGGCCATATCGCCTTACAGTTTCTCCAACTTCTCCTTGATCGCTTCGCGCGCTTCCCAGCGGGCGTACGGTCCGCCGCGCGCGACCATGTCGTCGTGTGTGCCGCTGTCACGGAGCTGGCCGGCGTCGAGGAAGAGGATCCGGTCGGCGCGTTGCAGTGTCGAAATGCGATGCGTAATCAGCAGAATGATGCGCGAGCCGAAGATCTGATTCAACCGCGACAGGATTTCCTCTTCGGTTTGCGCGTCGACGGCACTGAAGGCGTCATCCAAAATCAGAATATCGGCCGGTGACACCAGCGCCCGCGCCAGTGTCGCGCGTTGCTTTTGCCCGCCGGACAGCGTGATACCTCGTTCGCCGACAATCGTGCCGTAGCCACGCGGAAAGTCATCGACGTCTTTGTTGAACGCCGCCAATTCACCGACGTCGCGCAGGCGTGCTTCGGTCAATTGCGCATCGGTGAGCGCGATGTTGTTCATTAGCGTATCGGAGAAAAGAAATGCCTCCTGCGGCACCATGGCAATCCGTTTACGCCACTCGTCGAGCGTAACCGTGTTCATGTCGACACCGCCGTACAGAATGCGTCCGTCGGGGACGGCGTACCGTCGCCAGATCAACTGCGCAAGTGTCGACTTGCCGCTGCCGGTTGGCCCGGCAATGGCGACCGTTTCACCCGGATGGATCGTCGCGGTCACATTGCTCAGTGCACGGTGGCCATTATCGCCGTAGGAAAATGACAGATCACGAAGGTCGAGTGCGCCCGATTCCGGCAGATGTTGCACACGATCCGGAGGCGGATTGACGACACGCGGTTCCGTGTCGAGGATGTGGGAGATGCGTTTCAGTGACGCGGTGCCACGCTGGTAAAGCGAGACCACCCAGCCGAGCGCAATCATCGGCCAGATGAGCATGCCCAGGTAGATGGTAAATGCCAGGAACGCACCCAGACCAATACTCCCGTCGATGACCGCTTTGCCGCCGAAGTACAACACAATCAAAACCGCTGATCCAGAGAGCATCGACAAGAGCGGGAAGAATCCGCCCCACAACTTGATCAAGCGCATGTTCAAACGGAAGTAATCCTGATTGTCGGTGTGGAAGTCGCGTGTCTTTTCCTGTTCACGCACGTGCGTCTTGATGACGCGCATACCGGCCAGCGATTCCTGCACCGACGCCGACAGTTGCGAGAACCGTTCCTGAATCGCGAGAAAGCGACGGTGTGCGATCTGTCCCAGGTAGTGGGTCGAGACGGCCAAAATCGGCAAGGGGATCAGGACATAGAGGGCCAATTGCGGATCGAGGTACATCATCATCGGGATGGCCACGCCCGCGGTCGCGATCGTGTTGGTTCCCTGCATAATCCCCGGTCCGACCATCAAGCGGACCTGTTCGACGTCGACGGATGCACGGGTGATGATGTCCCCGGTCGGCGTCTTGTCGAAGAAACTGCCGTCGAGGGTGAGAATGTGTTTGAACAGGTCGCCGCGCAGATCGTACTCGATTTTCCGGGACCCCCATATGACAGTGCGCCGTACGACGAATCGGAAGACTCCCGCTCCGGCACCCAGCGCGACAATGAACAACGCATCCCATACCAGGCGGGATTGGACCGCATCGGTCAGCATGCGATTCATGGCATCCTTCAGCGCGAAGGGCAGGTACGGGGCAACCCACAACGATTCCGACAACTTGCCCCAAAGCTCCATGCGATCAACAGCGTTGCGCAGCACCATCGGGGCATACAACGCGAGTGCATTCGTGGCAATGATCGCGACCGCTCCAATGACGATGTAACTGCGGTAGCGCCGGAGATAGGGAGTGATGTGACGGAACTTGTTCACGCGGTGGCGTCCCGGTTGGAGGGCATGTTGACCATCCGGCCAAGTAACGGTCAGACAAAGAATTACGCGGCAAAACGGCGACCGTTGGCTGGTTTGATTGCTTGGCGTCACCCGCCTTCGGCTGAGGCCTTGTCCGGAAAGCAGATAGCCGTCACACGAGGGAGCGTGACGGTACGTTGGATGAGAGTGGTTTCGTGAACCGACTGCCGGGACGCAACACCGGGGCGTACGGGAGTTTGTGATTCATCGAACTGTCGATCTATACGGTACAAGGAGCGGGAGCTGTTGGACGCGCAAGGGGCTCCTGGTAACGTTGTCCGTAAGGAGCTCTTCTGTCCATTCAAATCGCTAAGAGAGGCGGGACACAATGTTGAATGTGGTGTCACCCGCCCTCGGGTGACACCGTGTTACCGAGTAGACAGCCGTCACGCGAGAGCGCGTGCACCAGGATTGTGCTAACTCGGAAACACGGGCCTGAAGGACCGTGGCACCCCTATCCAAACGGAATACACTTGGGACAATCGCTCTAGAAGATCTCAACCTTCACATTGATATACTTTCCCGGATTCTCGCGGATGTCGGCGACAAGCGCATCGATTTCGGCAGCGGTCGCTTCCCAGCGACGAATGAGTTGATCGTCGTTGATCAGACGTGCCACCGAGCCTTTGCCGGAATGGACATCTCTAACCAGTTGGTGGACATTCTGTGAGAGCGAATCGAGACCGTCAACGAACCGGTTCAAATTCACGGCGGCCGAATCGAACCGTTCGGTGGTGTGTTCAATCGCCGTCTCGCTGGCGGCCACGGTTTGCTTGAGATCTTCGGCGGCGATCCGGAGGTCTTCAATCGCATCCGCAACGCCGGCACGATTGGTTTCCACCATGTTCGCCGTTTGCTCAGAGAGACGGTCGAGATTCTTGGAAACCGTGACGAGCCGGTTGAGGGTTTCATCCGAACCGATCGTTGAGCGAATGGCTCGGACCAGCTCACGAATCTCCTCGGTGACAGATCCCATCACACCCATCACTTCGGGAATGCCGGTTTCGTTGATCCCACGGGGAATCGAATCGGCCGGCCAGGATTCATCGGAGAGTCCCGTTTCCACGTCGACAAATCGTTCACCCATCAACCCGATGTTGCGAATGGCAAAGCGCGCATCGCGGCGGAGGTCAACGTGACGGGCGATTTCGATATCGACCAGCACGCCGCCTTCGGAGAGCTGGACTCCCTGGACCTTGCCAGTGCGCACGCCCGACACCGACACCGGATCGCCGGTTTCGAGGGATCCGACATCGGGAAACCACACTGACATGTGCCGGGTTTCACGGCTCACCTGGGCGCCGCGCACCCAAAAGATGGCCCCGACAAAGATGACCACAGCCAGTAGTACCGTTATTCCGACTTTGAGTTCTGCCTTGGAACCGTCCCTGGGCATGAGTGTGCGATCCTCCCGCTACGTAAAGGCGTCCCTGCCGTCACACTTCCCCTATACGCGGCAAACAGACTCTCCCTTGTTCATTTATCGACCCGGAATCGGCCGGGTCAAGGATTATGCCAGCCATTGTGGCACAAAGGGTTATACACCTGACGGGGGAATTCCTACTCGGTATCCGATTCCAGATACTGCGCCGTCGCATGCCGGCGCATCATGTCCTCGGCCAGCGATTTGGAGAATTCACGCGGGGTGTGGACACCGTAGACTTTCAACATGTGATTCATCGCGATCACTTCGGAGATCACCGTGATGTTCTTGCCGGGGGAGAGGGGAATGGTGACGAACGGGATCTGCGTTCCCAAAATCGTTGTGTATTTGTCTTCCAGGCCCAGACGCTCGTATTGCGTATGCTCGCGCCAGAATTCCAGACGCACCTCAACTTCAACGCGCTTCTGCTGACGAACCGCGCGGATGCCGAAGAGCTTGCCGATGTTGATAATACCGATGCCGCGAATTTCCATGTGGTGGCCCAAACGCTCACCGGCACTGCCGATGATGACACCCTCAGAGCGGCGGGTGATGCGGACGACGTCATCGGCAACAAGACGATGACCACGCTCGACCAAATCGAGCGCGATCTCCGATTTCCCGATGCCCGATTTTCCGGTGTACAGCAAACCAACGCCGTAAACGTCGACCAGTGTCCCGTGTATCTGCGTTCTCGGCGCGAAGCGAACCTCCAGATACACCTGCAGGCGCGCGACCAGTTCGGTGGTCGACAATCGTGTGCCCAGCAGCGAGGTGCCGTACTGCTCCGCCAATTCGAGCATTTCGGCCGGTGCCGGAAGGTTTTTGGAAATGATGACCAGTGGCAACTCGAGTTGAAACAAGCGTTCGAGAGTGTCTCGACGTGTTTCAGAATCGAGCGATTCAAGGAAGGCGTGCTCAGTCTCGCCGAGAATCTGTGTGCGTTTGTTGGGGTAGCGCTCGGTAAACCCCGAGAGGGCGAGTCCGGGACGGTGGATCTCGGCATTGAGGATGCGGCGTTTGAGCCCGCTGCGACCCGCC
>WJJR01000112.1 GCA_014729565.1 Candidatus Zixiibacteriota bacterium
ACGCACGACTCTGCTCCAGCTTTGGTTTCAGTTCTTCCTTCAAAACCGAGCGGGCGCGATTCACCCGTGACTTGACGGTCCCTAACGGGACACCCAGGATCTGGGCCACTTCCTCGTACGACATTTGCTCAACGTCGCGCAGCAGGAACGCCGCCTTGTACTTGGCCGGGAGCGTCGCAATCGCCTGATCGAGCATGTGCCCCAGTGCTGAGGGACCCATCTTCGGATCGGGCAATTCCAGCCCCTTCTCGGTCATCTCGGCAAGATTGAAAAATTTGAACTTGCGGTGCTTCCGCAGTTCGTTCTTGGCCAGGTTCAGTGCGATCGTGTAGATCCACGTCGACAGGCAATACGAGAAATCGTAATCCTGACGGTGGGTCCACACACGCAAGAAAGTCTCCTGAACCAGGTCCTCCGCCTCGTTGCGGTCATTCAGCATGCGGTAGATGACATTGACAAGACGGGTCTTGTAGCGATTGACCAGCTCATCGAACGCATCGAAATCGTCTTTCTGGATGCGTCGCATGATGGCGTGATCGATGGCTTTTTGTGTGCTCATACTGTCCACTCTCCGTCAATCGCGGTGGGTCCAAAAGCCTCCTGACTTTAGTACCCACCGGCGGGCTCCAAGTTCCGTCGTCCCTAATACGCATATGGTGGGCCAATTATGCCCGGAGCCCGGGGATTTCTTTCTTAGTATAACCGTATCAGACTCACAGTCAACAACTTAATTCTTTCACAGTGCTTCTGGGCGCCACTTTGACGCGATCTCAAATTCCCATTTTCGCACAATATCGCTGAGTCGAATTCTCCCAGCCGCACTGAATTAGTGCTACGAAGGGTTTGGGGCAGGTGTTGCCCGGGAGCTGGGTCGTTGACGGTAACGTTCTCACAGCAGAGCTGTGAGGTACCCTGTACTAGGTTTTGGCGTGTTCCGTGTAGGGACACGGCCTGCCGTGTCCGCGCATTGCTCTCAACGCCTTCTCAAGCCCCGTCCGACAACGTTTTCCTATTGACAATGGGCTGAGAGAATAGAAATTCCTATTGGCAGGTTTTATCCGAGAGGGGACGACAATGTTATATCCACGCAGGCCCGCACTTGGGCTGGTACTCGCTTGCCTACTCATCTTAGGCTTGGGCGCCGCTGATGTTCACGCGCAGTGGTCACGCTCGAACGATCGGTCGAGCCAGTATGAATTCTACGGCGACAACACGATGGCGCCACGTCGCATGATCGATGCTCCCACGGCGGGGGTGCTGCCGCGGGGCTCCTTCGATACCGAACTGCGGTCGGTACCCGATGGTGGTCTCCTGGCCATTCTTCAAATCGGCCTGACCAGCCGCTGGCAGATCGGCATCAGCTATGGCGGATCGCAGGTGATCTCGTCTCAGGATCCAAAGTGGAATCCGCGCATGCAATTTCTCACCAAGATCCAGATCATTAATGAGAGCTTCGCCTTTCCCGGAGTTGCCATCGGCTTTGAGGAGCAGGGCTTCGGGCTCTGGATCGACTCGCTGTCCCGCTACCAGATCAAATCGAAGGGATTCTATGCAGTCGCGTCGAAGGGGTATCGGAGTAGCAATTTCACCTCCTCGCTCCACGGCGGCATCAATCTCTCCCGCGAGGATGAAGACGACGATAATCTCAATTTCTTCCTCGGCGCCGACATGAGCTTTGACAACAATCTCGGATTGGTGGCTGAGTACGATTTGGCGCTCAATGACGACCGCGAGCCGGAGGCGCTGGGACGGGGCCGTGGGTATCTCAACGCCGGCGTGCGCTGGATCGTCATGGACAAAGTCCAAATCGAAGGCGCACTGAAGGATTTGCTGGAGAATCGTCGCGATACCGATACCTTTGGGCGTGAACTCCGCCTGATCTACGTCGAGCGATTCTAAACGCTCTGCTGGTCAATCGTTTACTACGGCCGGGAATAAGCGGAACACGCACCGGCATTTGACGATTATATTCATGTCGATGGCAACGGCAGTCTCTGCCCAAGCGTAAAACGATTGTCGAAGGGAGTTGGGCCGCCAGTACACATCACCAGCGGCCTCCAGCATATCATGGCCAACAACGACATCAACTCGAATCGGGAGCCGCGGGCGCGCGTCATGTGGGCTGCACCGGTCGCCGTCCTGCTGACCTTCGTTCTGGTCGGCTGCTACACGATTTTGCAGCATCCCATTACCGAAGGCGATAACCAGCAGCAGGCGTACCACCAGGAGTACTACCGCGAGCAGTGCATCGATTGCCACGCCGACTACGCGGAATTCCCGTACGGCTTCTTCTACGGCGATTATCCCACCTATTACTTTGACAATCCCCGCTGGGGCCATTACTACGCTTACCCATGGTGGTGGGACCACTACTGGTACGACAGTGACGGCCCGGTGACCGACGAGGACCGTCAGGGCGGAGAACCATCGCGCAAGGCCGGCCGTCGCGGCTCGCTGGCGCCCCCGTATGTCGGCGGCTCGCCGGCGATGCCCACCGGCGGAGGCACCTACAGCGCACCGGGAGGTGCCCGATCCAAAGGCGGGTCGAGTTCGGGAGATGAACCTGCGCAACCGCGTACACCTGGTGAGAAGATCCGCGTGAACAAGTCGGCTTCATCTGACGAGGACAACAGCAATGATGATTCCAACAAGAAGAAGAAAGCCGGTCGCCGTGGCGGCATTGATCCCTAAGAACACACAGACCCTTCTCCGGAAGACCATTGCGGTGGTTGCGCTATTGGCCGCCGCGGTGGGGTACGTGGTTGTGACGCCAGGCAACGGTTTGGCTCAGGGGTTTGAAGACGTCGCTTTATTCCAGGAAGCCATCAACTCCAACTTCTTCGGTGTCGATGCGCGCGCGATGTCGATGGGGAACGCCGGGATTGTGACCGCGCGCGACGGTTCGGCGTTGATATTCAATCCGGCCAATCTCGCCCGTATCCGGCGGATTGAGGCACGCGGCGGTTTCACGCATTTGCGATTGGCCAATGAAACTCAATGGTTTCACAACGGATCGATACTGGACGGCGAACGCGATTTGAACAAGTCGCGCATCAATGCGGCGTCATTGACCATGCCGGTCCCGACGTATCGCGGCTCGCTGGTCTTCGCGTTCGGTGTACACCGCATCAACAGTTTTGACCGCGCCTTTGAAGTGGAGATTCCCGATACGATTCGCCCCAACTACGAAACCAGTGTCGGTCGTGAGCTCGAAACCGGCAGCATGTGGAAATGGAGCGCCGGCGGCGCGATCGACATTTCACCGCGTCTGTCGGTGGGCGGTGCACTGCACCTGCTGACCGGCGGTGATGAATACAGTTGGACGCGCGAGTACATGCATGTCTCCAACGTTCAACAGAACATCAATCTGAACAATGCGATCGATATCGATTATCTCGGTGTCGGCGCGACGGCGGGCCTGCTGTATCAGGTGTCGCCGGAGTTTTCAACCGGCTTCACGGTCGAAACGCCGTCGTTTATTCAGGCCGAAGAACGCTTCGAGAGTGTCCTGGACACCAACTTTTCCAACTACGAGTGGTTTGAAACGAGTTTCTCCGAATACTCCATCCGGCGTCCATTGACGTTTGCCTTTGGTCTCGCCGGGCAATTCGAGCGACTCACGGTCGCCGGTGATGTGCGATATCGCGACTGGTCGCAATTGGACTTCAATTATGAAGACGATTTCCTTCCCGACAGCCGGGAAGACCAATTCATTCAGGACAACCTGAAAGAGTCGATCAGCCTCCACCTTGGTGGCGAGTACTTGTTCCCCGACCAGGGTGTATCGTTGCGTGCCGGTTACTACTACGATCCGTTGCCGATCTCATCCGACTTCATCGAATCCAACCGCCAGTATTTCACGGTCGGCGGCGGTTTCCTGATCGATCGGGTGATGACAGTCGATGTCGCGTTTGCACGAGGCGGTTACGAACTCCGCGATTTCGAACCGGGCGACTACTTCGCCGATTACAAGACCAGCCGCATCTTTCTGACGTTTGCGTATCGCATCTGACGACACCAAAGTGTATTCCGAATTGACAACGGGACGGTCGCACGACCGTCCCGTTTTGCATTGTTTGATGTCGGTCAGGTCGACGGCGCGTCTACCACAACTCCCGTTCACGATGACCGTTGCGCACCGGGGTCCTGACACCCGCGCACAACATCACACAACCACATGCTACGCCGTTCTCAGGTGCCCGGCGCACACACGCGTGCGGCACACGCAAGCGATCTGGAAGGCGCCGTGTTTATCCCGACGGATGGAGGGACTCCTGAGCTACATTGTTGGTTGTGTAATCGTACTACAGCCCGTTCGCATCCCATTGCGCGAGCACCCGCTGGCAAAACTCACGCACTTTGGCGATGGCGCCCTCACGATACCGCTTCGCCTTGTCGTCATCAAAGACCGGGGCGCCCTCACCCGCTTTGTATGTCAGGACCGATCCGGGATACGGGTACACCGTTACGGCCGGATTGATATTGTAGATGAGATGATCGCCCATCTTGTCGGGTTGAATGGTCTCCGGACGGATGGCTTGCACGTATCCGTTTTCGTCGGCACCGGCATGCCCGCCGACCTGACCGTACACCTCTTCACACGCCGGTGTGGCGAGATACCACCAGTCGACAACGAGCACTTTAATGCCCGTGCGTGAATGCACGGCCCATGCGGCCTTTTTCAGCGTTGACGTATTGCCGCCGTGTCCGTTCATCACTACCAGAGAATCAAAACCCCAATCGGCGACACCGTTGAACACCGCTTCACAGTATGTCCGCATTACACTTTCATCGATGGCCACCGACCCGGGATAGCCGGCGAGCCCTTTCACCTGCCCGTAGTGGATCGGTGGACAGACGAGCGCATTCAGATCATCGGCGATCTGATCGACCAAATCGATGGGGATGATATTGTCGGTCCCAATCGGCCCAACGCCGTGGGCTTCCAACGTGCCGATGGGAATGATCGCGACACCAAATTCTTCGGGGACTTTCTGCTGAAAGTCGGCCCAGTTTAGATTCTCCCAATAGGTCGGCATGAACTCACTCCTTATTCGTAATGTCGCAGAGGGGTTGTGAACGGGTGTTGTGACACGGCGGCGCGTCGATTAGGGATGATCGCCGTCATCGGACTCGGTGTCCTGCATGAATTCGGCGAGGACACTTTCCGTACACCGTCCGGTCTCTTCATCGCCGGTGTAGCGGCAGTGGTTGATCTCATTGATGACAAACTCGAGATCCTCCTGGTGGCCGACGTCGTACGACAATTCGATCTCCTGCCACGTGAGGTCCGCATCGCGAAGCGCCGCGGTGGATCGTTTGTACGCCACGTCCGAGCCAACAGTGACCAGCCCCAGCGCCTCAGGACAATCGCCGCGCAAACCGATCAGGTAACAACCGCCTTCAATCGTCGGCCCCAAGATGATTGGGTGTTTATGCAAATTTCCGAGCGCATCTTTGACACGATTCGGATCGAGCGTCGGTGTGTATCCACCGACCAAAACCGCCCGCTGATACCCGTTGTCAAGACAGTGTTTCAAATTGCCGGCGGTCCGTTGCTCAATCGGCGCAACGTCTTGTGTCAGGATTTCCACACGATCGGCGAGCTTGCTATACTCCGCACGCTTCGGATAGCGATCCATCAGATGCTCGACCGCCGCCTGCGCCCAGGCGACCCGCTCCGACGGGGCCACCGCCAGTTTGATATCGACATCTTTAATCTCCGCCACCTGGCGGATGGTATCCTCGAAGAACGCGCGCTTCAATGTCAGCATGCGTTTGTCGTCGAAGACACGCAGGACCGGCACCGGCTCACCGTGCCCGACCGGGTTCCGCAATTGAACGATGACAACGTCTTTCCTGGCAGCCACAATCTCTCCTCGCGCCGCGATTATAACACACGAGACCTATGAGAACAAGAGGATGTGGGTGATCGCAGGTGACGTTGACAACACCCGTGTGAACGCCGTGTTATCGGCGTCATCCGTAGAGTTGTTGTTCGCGGATATATGCGACAACGGGTGCCGGCGTAAGGAAATCGATTGACTTTCCGGCACTGACGCGTTCACGAATGTCCGACGCCGACACGTCGATGCGCGGCATCGACACGGCCACGGCGTCAACGTCGCCGGTATCAACGGTTTCGCCGCCGCGTGAGACTGCCGCGATCGTCGCGATACGTGTAATCTCCTCGGACTCGCGCCATTGCGGTAACTCTCGCAGTGCATCGGCCCCGATGATCAAATGCAACTCTGCCTCCGCATGATCGTCGTGCAGTTGTCGCAGCGTATCGATCATGTACGATACCCCGCCGCGACGACCCTCGATATCGCTCACCATGAGACCGTCGATACCGTCCACCGCGCGTTGCGCCATTGTGAGGCGGTCGTCGAAACTCGCCCGTGGCGCCATCGACTTCAGCGGTGATTGCCAATTGGGAATCAGGTAGACACAATCGAGTGCCCGCTGCTCACGCGCACGTACAGCGAGAATTAAATGCCCGATGTGGATCGGATCGAAGGTCCCGCCGACAATGCCGATGCGTTGCGCCATGTTCGTGTGACCAGTTAATTGCTGTTCGCCGTGTCCGCGTCGGCCGCCTGAATTTGGTCACGCATCCGCGCAATCTCAGCCACCTTCTGGCGCGCATCGTCGGCCCGCGTATGATCCGGATACAGATACAGCACTTTCTCGTAGAACTCGACCGCGTTGTTGAGCGAGTCCATTTTCTGCTGGCCCTCGCCCATGCGATAGAGCGCTTCCGGTACATATGGCGATTCCGGAAACCGGTCGATCATGCCCTGGAAGTAGATTTGCGCCGACTGATACTGACCCAGTTTCTGATACAGACGGGCCGTTTTGAAATCTTTCTCCGATAATCGTCCGTAGGCCACGCTCAACAGCGAATCCGCTTTCGGGACATACTCCGACAACGGATGACTGTCCTTGAAGAGCAGGAGTTCATTGACGGCTTCCTGCGTCTTCTCCTGGTCCAATCCGGTGTTTGACGGCGCCGTCTCGAGTAGACAGAGCGCGCGCATATAGTCGGCGTCATCGATCAGGGTGCTGGTCGGATACTGAATGCGGACGCGCTGAAACTCAGCAGCGGCCAGAATGGGGTCATCCTGGCGATAGTATGACATCGCCATCATATACTGAGCGGAATCAACGATCGAGCTGCCGGGATGGTTGAACACGACGGTTTCAAAGGCCAAGCGCGCATCGTCCCATTTCTCTTCTTCAAAGAGCGTCATCCCCGTCTCGAACCCACTGCGGGCATCGGGGACCGGTGGTGGCGTGCTGCTCGAACAGTGGAGAATCAGGAGTCCGGAGAGACAAAGCGGGAGCACCCGCAGTGCGCGTAGTCGACCCATTGTTGTGCCAGCTGCCAAATTGATCACACATTCCTCCGGCGGGAACATACGGATGCCCCAGCGACCCTTCAAGGCTTATCCCCTGCGAGTTTTTAGTGGCAGAACGGGACGGGTGTTCCGTGGGGAAAGCAGGATTTGTGGGATGTGAGGAGTTGTGCCTTGGTCCAGCGCCGTAGGCGCGACACAACGTAGCACCGGGCGTCAGCCCGGTGACCGCGAGCCCTTGATACCCAATAAGCCCCATAGGGGCGACACCACGTTGCGCATCCCGCGAACGTGTGTGTCGCCCCTACAGGGCTCTCTAATGAATGGTCCATCTGACACCGGGCTGACGGGCGTGTTGAGAAGGTCGTGTATTGACTCCAGACCAGATGATGTAACTGAATGAGACAATCATAATCTCGCGTAGGTGCGGCTCTTAGCCGCACCGGTCCGGCTAAGAGCCGGACCTACGCGATAAACCGATGGGTTTTTCAGCACGCCCTGACGCCCGGTGCTACGCGGCTTCTTGTGTCAAGACATACCGCCAAGTCTGCCCCAAGATCTCACTCCCTCTCCACCTCGGCGGCTTATTGCAGTGAGAGAGGGCTGGGGTGAGGGGGGCACAACAGTGATCCTCACCTCTCAGCGAACCGCAAAAAACAACACCGTCAGCGCCCCGATCGCCATCCCAATCAACACCGGTTCAACCAAACGCTCCTCGGTTGTGATGGGCGGTTCGGGAGACAGTGACGGCGGAGACGACGCGGTCAAATGAGATAACTGACCTTTCGGTATCCAATCGATTGCGCGCAGTTCCTCCGAACCGGACCAGACCAATTCATCGCTGTCCTGATCCCAGAGGTTGACGTGCACTGACGCTTCAAACTCCCGTTTCAGCCAGATTCGGCCCAGGAACTTATGACGGGCTGTCTCCGGGAGAGTCAGCAGGAAACGGTCCAGACGGTAACGCACCGACCACGTGCCACCCGCCAGTGAATCCACGGCGTCGGCATCGCGGATGATAAAACCCCGATCAAATAACAATCGGGCGGTTGTGTCCTCGAACCAAACGTTGCGCTCGGCGCCCTCGGCGGGCGCGATCCAAACAGGCTTAGGACGCGAGAAGTTCAAATCAGCAAAAAGCGATTCCGCCAGGACACCGAATGATGCACCGATGAATTGCTCGTGAGTCGGGAAGCTCGTCAGCGTGTCGGATTTGGTATCCTCAAAGGACAGTCGTGTCCACGTCGTGAGTGCATGCGTCGGCGCAGCGCTCAAGAGCAGAGCAAAACAGGCAATAGCAGTGG
>WJJR01000113.1 GCA_014729565.1 Candidatus Zixiibacteriota bacterium
ACGCCCGAGCAGTAGCCGATCTCCTTGAGCATTTCGATGTCGAACTTGGTACGCGATTCGAGCCGTTGCGCTTCGAGCAGCTTGTCTTCGCGGCGGAAATGCTCGAGTTGTTCATCCAGTTCCTTTTCGATGCTCTTGATCGCCTGCTCCAGTTTCGGCGGCGTGGTCAGGAAGTGTTTGGCCGGGTAGATCGCCTTCTTGTTCTGCTTGCGCATCAACTCACCGGTGAGCGCATCGACGATGCTGATCCGGTCGATCTCATCGCCGAACATTTCGATGCGAATGACAATCTGCTCGTAGGCGGGCATCAATTCGATGGTGTCGCCGCGCACCCGGAATGTCCCACGCGCCGTTTCGAAATCATTGCGTGTGTAGTGGATGTCGATCAGTTTGCGCAGCAGTTCATCCCGTGCGATGGTTTGCCCGACTTCGAGCATCACCATGCTGCGCTCGTAATCCTCCGGACTGCCCAGCCCGTAGATGCACGACACCGATGCGACGATGATGACGTCGCGGCGTTCCAGCAGCGACGCGGTCGCCCGCAGACGCAACCGGTCAATGTCATCGTTGATCGACGTATCCTTTTCAATGTAGGTGTCGGTCTGCGGGACATACGCCTCGGGCTGATAGTAGTCGTAGTAGCTGATAAAGAACTCGACGGCATTGTCGGGAAAGAACGACTTCAGTTCGCCGTAAAGCTGCGCGGCGAGCGTTTTGTTGTGCGATATGACCAGGGTTGGTCGGCCCCACTTGGCGATGACATTCGCCATGGTGAAGGTCTTGCCCGACCCGGTGACGCCGAGGAGGACCTGATCGTTGAGGCCGCGCTCGTAACCATCAACCAGCGAGTGGATCGCAGCGGGCTGGTCGCCCATCGGCTCGTAGGGGTTCTTCAGTGTGAATGTGCTCATGGTTAATCGCTCTCCATCCCCCCTATATACCCGGATGGTCCACGTCACGGCAATCATCCTGTCGCTGGACGAATCGACCGTTCCCCGGTTTCTGCCCCAGCACCAGTGACGGCTCCGGAGCGGTATCAATTGGTCACAATAACCATTCGGTGGCTGGGACAGTTCGGGGCGCAACCGGACCCGATCTGATATTATAACCTATTCAGTGACAACAGCTTACGAGGGTTTCTCGATGGGCGCATTGACGCAACACAGTATTGCCTGTTCCCTTACAGAGACTTAACTTGACTTTGGCGCTGCTATTTTCCAGACTGCCAATGGAGATGGGTGGCCCTCTCCTGGCGCTTGCTCACTGCGATTCAACCACTCACTCACGGCAACTGCTCGTTTACAGTAAGTACCAATCCGGCGGTCGGCAGCGAGAGACCGTCGACAATGAGTTGGAAATACATGTACCTATCCCAAGCGACAGGGCGAGACTGTCTGAAGGGCGGTCGTGTGTCACTTGGCGCAGGCATCTACAGTAATCAAGTGAGGTTTCACGCCATATAATCGCGAGAGGTTCTCTGAAATGCGTTACGGTCACGGCTGTCTCACCGTCTGGCGACGGAAAACGGCAAGTGCGACTTGTCGGTTGTTCCCGCTTCTTGTTCTCATCGCAATAATAGTTTTCGTTCCTTCCATCCACGCCAACGCCGAGGAGTGTATGGGGCCTCCGGACGATCTCTACTGTCCGGACAGCACCGGCATCGACACATCATCGTCATCGGCATCGATTTACGACAAGCCATATCAGTCGAATCAAACCGGCATGATGGCCGGTACGCAGAGTGTCGACACCGTGTCGGTCACGCAGATCGATCCGGCGAATTTCCCCGATATCTGTACCTATGTCGAAGTGCTGGACGATAACGGTGATCCGCTGGGCGGGCTCGATGCCGACAGCTTCTGCGTCTATCAGGACACCGTTCAAATCGATTCATTTACGGTCACCGAGTTAACGCTTGATTCATGTATTACCTCGATCTGTTTGGTCATCGACATCAGTGGTAGTATGAACTTGGAGAATAAGCTAGTCGATGCGAAAGCGTCCGCGATCAGTTTCATCAACCAGATGGATGTGCACGATCGTGTGGCCATTGTCACATTCAACAGTTGCTACGCTGTCGCTCAGGACTTCACCAGCAATCAGACGCTCCTCACCAACGCGATCAACTCGTTGACCGCCGGAGGTCGAACCGCCGCCCTGGATGGGATCTACCAGGGCCTCCAGTTGACCATTCCGGAACTGGGCAGCAAGGCCGTGATTGCGTTCAGCGACGGTATGGAAAACAACAGCTACTGGTGTGCGGGCGGCCCCGATGGGCTGTATAACGGCTTTGCCAACGACTCGACTCTGATCGTTGGGTCGGCGCTCGGCGCCGGTGTGCCGATTTACACCATCAGCCTCGGCAGTACGTTTGACCCTCAGTATTTGATCGGGATTGCCAATGGATCCGGCGCCGACTACTTCCATGCGCCGACCGGTGGCGACATCGCCGGCATCTATGATGAAATCAAATCGCGGCTGTGCAGCCGCTACGAGATCTGCTTCGTCAGCCCCGATACCACGAAGAACGGCGACTGGCATGACGTGATGATCTGCCGCAAAGACAGTGCCGGCGATTGCGGGCCGTGCGGTACGACACCGTATCAGGAGCCCGATCCGCCGACCATCGTCCGCACCCCGCCGACAATCGATCTCGAATTGACCTGCCAGTACTGGGAGCTGGATCTCGATATTTGCGCGTGGGTGCTCGATGCCGACACACCGGCCGAAAGCCTGACGGTCCGTCTTTTCTACCGGTCGGTCTCGGGAGGATCGTTTACCTCGGTCACAATGAATCGGACCGACAGTCTGTTCTGCTACACGATCCCCGGCAGTGAGATTCCCTGTGGGACGGACAGTCTCGACTACTACCTCACCGCGTCCGACGGCCAGGTGACGGTGTCGAATCCGTCGATGGCGCCGGGAACGCACCACGCCATCCCGATCTGTCCCAATTCGGCGCCCGTTTGTTCGGCGCCTGACGATACCACGTTCGTGCAGTGCACACCGGAGGAGGTGTGTTTGCCGGTGGGATGCAGTGATCCGGACGGCAATCTCGAATCCGGTCCGACCATCATCAGCGGTCCCGGCACGATTAACGCGGGGCAGTGGTGCTACACGCCGGCCGGAACTGAAGTGGCCAGTGTGACGATTGAATGCGTCGATTCCTGCGGTGTCTCGTGCCAGGCCTCGTTCAATGTCACCTTCGATCTCGACAACAACCCGCCGATAGTGCAGTGTCCGGGTGACATCACGGTTGGTAACGATCCCGGCGAGTGTGGCGCGGTGGTGACCTGGACGGCGACAGCCGACGATGAGTGCCCCGGCGTCACGGTGTCCTGCACACCGCCGTCGGGAACACTGTTCTCGCTCGGGTCGACCGTTGTCACATGCATCGCCACCGACGCCGGTGGTTTGAAAGATACCTGTGAATTCACCATTACCGTCAACGATACGGTCGCACCGCAGATTACGTGTCCGGCCGATCTCACGTTCGAGTGTGATGCCGTGGGCAGTTTCGGTGCGCCGACGGCAACGGACAATTGCGACGCGAGCCCGACGATTACGGTGGCGACTCGCGATTCAATCCCGGGCTCCTGTCCGCAAGAATATACGTTAGAGCTGACGTACGAAGCCGAAGACGATTACGGCAACACCGACCAGTGCCAGCAGACAATAACGGTTCAGGATACGACACCGCCGTCGATATCCTGTCCGGCTCCGGAAACGGTTGAATGCGAATCCGACGTTCCCGCTCCGGATGTCAATCTCGTCACCGCGTCGGACAATTGCGGTGCCGTGACGGTGACGCACGTGGGCGACAGCCCGATTTCCGGTGGTGTCTTTACACGCACGTACCGCGCCGAGGATGAGTGCGGTAACACGAGTGATTGCACGCAAGAGATCACGATCGACGATACGACACCACCGTCGATCACCTGTCCGGCCGATGTGACGGTGGAGTGCCTGGCCGATGTGCCGGCACCGGATATCAATACCGTCTCAACATCGGATAATTGCGGTGGTACGGTCACCGTGGTGCACGTCGACGACGTCTCCGACGGCCAGAGCTGTCCGGAAACGATTACACGCACGTATCGCGCGACCGACGAGTCGGGCAATAGCGCCGAGTGCACGCAGACGATCACGGTTGACGACACGACACCGCCGGTGATCTCGTGTCCGGCCGATCTGACATTCGAATGTGACAACGTCGGCGCGTTCGGTACGGCGTCCGCGACCGACAACTGCGACGCCGATCCGACGATTGCC
>WJJR01000114.1 GCA_014729565.1 Candidatus Zixiibacteriota bacterium
CGGCGTTATCGGAGCGCTTCTCCCAAAACTGCGCGTCCGATGCGCTCGCCCGTTCGATTCCTGGTGCGGCATTCGTCATATTGTTACAACGCCGGATTGCGATCCCGGTTTGTCGAAATTACCGTCTCGTAAGCGGCTCGGGGAAGTGGGGATAGCGGTGAAAGGTCCCGGGTCCGAACTGCTTCTGCACTTCGAGATACTGGTCGGGCGTCATCCAGGCCGTCTGCGGTTTGCCCAACTCACGCAGGCGAATGACCGGTACGCGGGCCGGGGTGTAGCCGTCCACAAAGAGAAACAGCTTGTCGCCGTGCTCATCGATACACGCGTCAACAACCACGCTCAAATGTCCGCTACCACGCCCGGTTGTGCAAAACGGCTGAATCACCACGTCACCGATCGCGAGCAATGATTCCGGAATCTCCGGCCAATCCCGCGACATGGACGCGGTGTTGGTGTAGTTCATGACAAATCCGAGGTAGCGGTCGAACTGTGCGCGTGTGTTGGGACGCCGTGGGCCGTCGGAGTATGTAATGCGCGTTTGAGCGGCATTCACACCGTACTGCCCGCTCATCCACTTCGACCAGTGAATGTCATCACCGGACAGTGAACGGAATTCGATGCGGTCGGTCCAGTCCTGCTGACGTGCGAATTCCGACGTCAGCCGCAATGCAATGTCCGCACACTGTTCCTCGGCGCCAAGCAAACGCCAGTCGAGGACGGCGGCGACTTCATCGGGATTGAGCGCCACGTCGCCCTGCCAATCCCGCGACGCCGACCCCGAGGGCTGCAACATCAGTCCACGCAACCACGCGGCAAACGATTCGTCAGGCACATCAACCCGTGTGTACCCGTCTGGCGGCGTGAACCGATTGCGAATGGTCTGTGTCGTGTCGCAATCAACACACAGGGGATGTTCTGCCGCGGCCGTGCTGTCCAACCCCACAACCAACAGCACGGTGAAGGCGAGTAACATCGAACTCGAGTATCGCATTTGTTTACGCATCATCATCGGCAATGGCCCTTCCGGTGGCGGGGTCATTGGTGATTACGGCATCGATCCCCAGCCATTTCAGCACCCGCAATCGTGCGGGATCATCAACCGTCCACACCGCCAGGTTGACCTGCGTCTTCTTCAGCGACTCTATCAACGTCGGTGTCACCCAGCGCTCATGCAAATGGAGCGCGTGCAAATGGTTCTTACGTGCAAAGCGGAGGATTGATCCCTGGAACATCCGTCGCGCCAAACGATGGCGGATACTCCCCACAATGAGCGCACAGCGCCACTGCGGACGCTCCCGATAGAGATATTTGATCACCGTACGCCGAAACGATGACAGCACGATGGGGAACGCACCCGCGTGTGGATCCACGGCGGCCAACAGTTCGGCCATTCCATCCCCGTCTTTGATGTCCAGTACCAGCGGCATGTGGTGCTCGCGCGCCCAGACCAGGATGTCCTCCAGGGTGGGCACCGGATGACGCTGCGGGCCGACCCACAGTTGCGCAATCTGGTCACTGCGCAGATCGGCGATCTTGGCCGGTGACCCGGCCACGTCGATCGCCACATCGTGATGAACAATCCACTGGCGGTCTGCCGTCAAGCGGAGGTCCAATTCGATCCCATCAGCGCCGTCGGCGTGCGCCTGTTCAAACGCCGCCAGCGTGTTTCCCCGGCAGGTCAGCGATGATCCGCGGTGCGCAATGATTCTCATCGGTTGTCGTCGGTGGACGATTCCTTGCGGAGGAAATAGACCGTATCGCCGGTTCGTTCAATGACAATCGAATCGCCGGCCGTGACGTGTCGTTTCGCCATCCACTTGCGGGTGCCGTGCGATTGATTGCGCCAGTAGAATCCGCCGCGTACGATATCGGTCTCAAACGAGAAGTCCGCGTCGGTGTTGATGGTCAATTGCACCGGTGCGTGTGGCGGTTTCTCATCCGGTTCGCTGGGAGGCGTGACTGCGTCCATGGGAAACAACTCCAGAAAGTCGAAAACGTTGAACCGCCGTTCCCAGAACCAGACGTCCTCATCGCTGTCCAACCGAATGCGCACCTGATGCTCCGATTGCTGAATATCGGTCATAGGGCCAGTGTAACGACTCTTACTCGAATCCGAAACCCTGCTGGTCCAGAAAGGGGCGGATATCGAGGCGACGGGCGGCGGGGTCGATCCAGCGCCGTGCCGAGTGCTCGATCCAACCGTACTGTCCCTCGGGGGTGCGCTCCTGCCATCCGGGCACACGCTCAACGAGATCGATGCGCCGTTTCCCATACATGCCCATCTCGCGTGATAACTGATCATACGCCGCGTGTGTGCGATCCAGGCCCGCGTCATCATACGTCTCACGGTGCACGACACCGTCGAGCGGCAAACGCGGACGCTGCGGCGGCACCTTCTCCCACAATGGCACACCCAACGTCATCCCGAATGCTACAAACACCAGCGGCGGCAATCCCAACACCTTGGCCAGTTCGAAGGGATGATTCCGCGCCCCGCCGATCATGCAGCCACCGAGACCGACCGCTTCGGCGGCCGCCAGGGCGGTCTGCGCGAAGATCGTCACATCGATGACACCGAGCAGGAAATACTCCATGAACCGCGCATCGAAATCATAGCCGGCCTGTTCGCAGATGTGTTTGGCGCGATTCAAGTCGGCACAGTGCGCAATGAAGACGTCGCAGTCGACAATCTGCCGCTGCCC
>WJJR01000115.1 GCA_014729565.1 Candidatus Zixiibacteriota bacterium
GCCGGACCGGTGCGGCAAAGAGCCGCACCGACGCGAGGTTATAGAGGTTATAATTGTCTTACTCAGTTGCATCATCTGGTCTGGAGTCAACACACGAATTTCTCAACAGGCCCTTTAGGCGCATGGTACCCGAAGGGCAATCGGAAGACAATTCTGACAATCCCTGCGTAATGCCCGCATTTGGCTCCCCCTAAGACACTGGCTTTGCTACATTAACACTCTATGTCCGCCTCGGCATGGTACCACATCCCACGCATTGACGTCCCGGCGAAGGAGCAAATGGCCATCGATGCCACGCTGGCCGGATGGTGCGCTGATGGGAATCTCTACGCGGCCGTCCGGTTCTATCAGATGTCTCCTTCGGCGGTGACGATTGGACGCCACCAGCGATTCCGTTCCGTCTTGGACGAGGAGCTGCTCGAACAGCGAGGATGGGAGTGGTCGCGCCGGGTCACCGGTGGCGGGGCGTTATTGCATCACCGTGAGTTGAATTACGCGGTGGCTCTGTCAAAGGAGGCCATTCAGGCGCATGGACCGTTCGGATTTCAAACGGCATTTCGCATGATCATGTCGGGCTTCCGCCATGGACTGGAGTCAGTTGGTTGTCAACCAATGCTTTATATGGGCGGGGCGGAAGTGAACGGGGCGCCGCGCGCCTCCGCACATGGGCTTTGCGAGCATTCGCTAACACGCTACGAGATCACCATTGATGACCGGAAGGCGGTCGCGGCCGCTCAACTCATGCTCCCCAATGCCTGTCTCCAACATGGTACCCTCTACTTGCAGGCTCCCCAGCCGGAGGATCGGTTTTGGCCGGAGATCGGTGACGATGCCGAGTATTCGCGCTGGTGGGATACAACGAGCGTGTCGAGTGTGGATAGCCGTGCACCTGAGACATTGGAAGCGGCCCTCAAATCAGGACTTACAGAACATCTCAGTGTGGCTTTGTGCGCCTGGACGCCGGATCGCGATTTTGACACGGCGGTCGGTGATCAGATGGGGGAGTGGGAAGCAGACGGCTACCATCGGCGACGCTAGTTCGACCAAAAATCGACGATCGGGCGGGAATAATCGGTTCTGGGGTTGGTAGTTTGATGTGGTGAGTGAGTAGATGTGGCAATGAAACTGACAGAACCCGACGTCGCGACGACCCCGCAACGTCATAACACCATCGTCGACCGGGTTTTCGCTTGACTTCGGGCCTTTGCGACGGCCATTCTTGGCCTTTATGTTCCGCGCGAAAATGCGTGGCATCAACGAGTTGGACCAACATGACTGTCATTTCCTCTTACGATAATTCGCGTCGCGGGTTTCACGCGTCCGACCACACTGATCGTTACCAGGGAGGCTTTAACAATGAGTAATGCGAGACGGATCTCCACGGTAGGGCTCGCAAGTCTCTTCCTGATCCTTTGCTCAATGCTGGTTGCAGGATCTGCCTTTGCTCAAACCGGCAAGATTGCCGGCACGGTGATCAATAACAACACCAAGGAGCCCATTATCGGTGCCGCTGTACGCGTTGAGGGCACCACGATGGGAGCGCTCACGGACATTGATGGGAAGTTTCAGATCCTGGCCGTTCCGCCGGGCGAGCACAGCGTGCGCGCGCAGTTGGTGGGTCACACGCCGGTGGTCATGAGCAACGTCGTGGTGCGGCCCAACCAGACGACGTCCATCAATCTCGAGCTGGAGGAGAGCACAATCGAGCTGGACGCGATCGAAGTGGTCCGCGAGCGCGAGTTGATCCAGATGGACGAGGCCACCACCAAGCGCGATGTGAGTGCGGAAAAGATTAAGACGCTGCCGGTAACAAACGTATCCGACATTCTCAAAACACAGGTCGGTATTACGGTGCGGCAGGACCGTTTTTACATTCGTGGCGGCCGTGCCGAAGAAGTGCTGTACACCGTCGACGGTGTGTCGATGAAAGATCCGCTCGGCGGCCGCGGACCAACCGAGTCATTGAACCTGTCGGGTACGGAAATCGAAAACGTCTCGGTGATTAAGGGCGGCTGGTCGGCCGAATACGGTGAAGCCACATCCGGTATCATTAACGTCTCGACGAAGTCGGGCAGCCAACGGACGCAGGGACACATTGAGTACTTCACCGATAACCTGGGCACCGAGTCGCTCAACAAATACTCATTCAACTACAACCGACTCGAATTCACGCTCGGTGGTCCCGAACTGCTGTTTTCCAAGCAGTTGCTGCCCGCGCTCGGGCTCGGCGGACCGTCGGACAAGCTGACGTACTTCATTAACGCCGACTTTGACCGCTCGGATTCCTACACACCGATCAATGATTACACGACTCCCGTGGAGCCGGCGCAATTCCGTGAAATGAAGTTTCTCGGCTTCAAGGTAAGGGACCGTCAGGAGAATTCGGGCAACTTGGGTCTCAAGTTGACCTACCGCGTGAATCCGGATATTCGCTTAACGGGAATTTTGAAACGATCCTACGAGCGTCGCATGGGCTGGAGCTGGGCGTATCGATACACACCGAACACGCTGCC
>WJJR01000116.1 GCA_014729565.1 Candidatus Zixiibacteriota bacterium
CGGTCCCAGGATCTCCAGGCTGGGATGCGTGTCGAGCCGTCCCGGGCCCACCCATTGCACACGAGCAAACTGTCGCGTATCGGCCAGAATCAGCGCGCGCCCGGAGGCCAATTCGATCACGCACCGATCATAGGGACCACGGCGGTAGGGCAACGGTTTCACCCACAATCGTCCGGTCATGCGGAGGTGAATCACCATCGTGTGATCATCGCTCAGCCCCACCAATATGAATTTGCCACGTCGTGTGATGCTTGTGACAGCGTGACCCGTGAGTTGCCGTTTCCAGCCTCGTAGGTTCGCGCGTGAAATCCGTAACGAAGCGAACCGGACACGGCGCAACGTGTCGTTCAAAATGTGACGGCGCAAGCCGCGGACGACGGTTTCGACTTCGGGCAGTTCAGGCATCGGACCAGTACGCGCGATGAGAGTGACCTGCGGGGAGTGTCCCGACGAGCGCCGTGGGGACTCCCCTTTGCCCCACCGGACGCAGCAATTTGTTGTCACCATTCGGTCGAGTCAATTGTCACAATCATTTATCCGGTTGACTGGACGGGGCCAAGCGATCATGTTTGAGGTTTGGGTTCTTTGAGTTCGCAACGTTGACTGGACGGAGAGAGAGTACAATGAGAAGTGTGAAGAAGCGCAGCGCGCCGACCATATTTGTCGATCCCGCAGTCTTTAAGAGTTACGATATTCGTGGCACTGTTCCCGACCAACTCAACGCCGACGTCGCCCGCTTAATCGGGCGCGGTTTCGCGGCGGAAATCGAAAAGCAAAACATTGTCGTCGGACGCGACATGCGCACGCATTCAGAGGAACTGACCGACGCGTTGACTGAGGGTCTGCTCGAATCGGGATGCAGCGTCACCGACATCGGCATGGTCTCCACTGATGCCCTGTACTTTGCGGTCGGGCATCTCGGCGCCGACGGTGGCGTGATGGTCACTGCGTCGCACAACCCGCCCGAATACAACGGATTCAAAATGTGCCGCGAAAATGCGGAACCGTTGTCGGGAACCGAAGGTCTGGCTCGCATTCAGGATTCGATTGAACTCGATGATTTCCTCCTCGAACGCGGACGTGGCTCGGTCGAAAAGAAAAACATTCTCGATGTGTTCGTGGATCATGCGTTGACGTTCGTGGACGTCGAGAAGATCAAACCGTTCAAAGTTGTCATCGATGCCGGTAATGGTATGGGTGGGGTGGTGCTGCCGCGTGTGTTTGATCGCATCCCGGCGACGCATGTACCGTTATTTTTCGAACCCGATGGTACGTTCCCGAATCATCCGGCAAACCCGATCGATCCGAATAATCTGAAGGCGCTGAAGAAGGCCGTCAAATCGGAAAAGGCCGATTTTGGTGTCGCGTTCGACGGTGACGCCGACCGTATGTTTCTCATGGATGAACAAGGCGAGCAGCTCGGCGGCGACATGGCCATGCTGCTGGTGATCAAGAGCATGCTGAAGAAGAATCCGGGCGCGACCATTCTGTACAACCTGATCTGCTCGAATGCGGTGCCGGAACTGATCGAACGGGAGGGGGGCAATGCCCTCCGCACACCGGTCGGCCATGCGATCATCAAGCCGATGATGAAGAAGGAAAATGCACTGTTTGGCGGCGAGCACTCGGGGCACTTCTACTTCCGCGACAACTGGTACGCCGATTCGGGGCTGATCGCCATGCTGATCGCCATGGAATCGCTATCGGAGGCCGAGAAGCCGGTCTCGGAGCTGATCGCCGGTCTGAACCCGTATTTCCGGTCGGGAGAGATCAACGTCAAGGTGCGCAATATCCCCAAGACCCTCGATAAGATCGTGGCCGAATACGCCTCCCAGCGTCCCGATTACACCGATGGAGTCACGGTGACCTTCGATGATTGGTGGTTCAACGCCCGGCCATCGAACACGGAGCCGCTTTTGCGGCTTAATGTTGAGGCCCAATCAGCCGAATTACTAGAAGAGAAAACCGCTACCCTGCTCAAGGTGGTCAAAGGGCGGCGCAAGGCGGCAGCCAAGAAGAAATAGCCGGCGGGCACGTGTCCCGCCGCTCCGGGGGACACCGTGCCAAAGGTCGTATTGATCGTCGATGACGATCCCAAGATTCGCACTCTGCTCACCGAATCGCTGTCGTCCATCGGGTATGATGCCTGCTCGGCGGAAGACGGGCACGAAGCGCTCGATGTGCTCCGTAGCCGTCCGATCGATTGTGTCATCACCGACATCAAGATGCCCGAACTCGACGGGCTGACGCTGCTGCACCGTATCAAATCCGAACAGCCCGGCACTCCGGTGATTATGATCACCGGTTTCGCCTTTCAACAGCACCGCGACCGCGCGATGGCCGCCGGCGCCGCCGGATTTCTGACTAAGCCGTTCCGCCTGGAAAAGATCGAAGAGGTACTCGAACGCGTAATGGCGAGAGCTGCCGCGCCGGGAAATGGCCGCACGATTCATGACGTGTTAATTGTTGAAGACGATATCGAGTTCCGTGTGTTGCTCTCGGAAATTGTGGAGGCCCTCGGTTACAATCCGCTGACCGTGAATGACGCCGAAGCCGCGGTGCGCCATATCGACACGCACCGGCCTGACGCCGTCATCACCGATTTCAAGCTCCCGTCGATGTCAGGCGAGGAGTTGATCCGCGCTATTAAGACCCGCCACACCGACTTGCCGGTAGTCCTCATCACCGGCTACGC
>WJJR01000002.1 GCA_014729565.1 Candidatus Zixiibacteriota bacterium
ACGATGAAGAGCCTCTCCGATCCGGAGGCCGACGCGCGCGCGGCCGCGTTCGTGCGATCGCTGAAGCAGACCGATGACCGTGTCTGGATTGCCGGCTGTACCCGTCCCGGTGAAGAAGAGATGGTTCTCGACGCTTTCGACACACTGCGCGAGGAATGTCCCAATTTGCGACTCTGGCTCGCGCCCCGGCACGCCAATCGGTTTGACCACGTGGCCAGCCTGTTGGAGTCACAGGGTCGCTCCATGGTCCGCTTGTCGGATTTAGATGAAAGTGGACGTGTGGTTGCAATGACGCCGATTGTCTTAATCGACCGTTTGGGTATCCTGGCGCATTTGTATCAGCATGCCGACGCGGCGTTTATCGGCGGCAGTCTGCTCCCGTACGGTGGACACAATCCGCTGGAACCGGCGTTGGCAGGAACACCCGTTTGCTTTGGCCATCACATGGACGATCAACGAGACGCAGTCGAGTTGCTCACCAATACCGGACTGTCATCGGAAGTCTGGGGAGCCGAATCACTCGCCTTGGCCACGGCCGAGCACTTGCGTACACCGTCGTCAATCGAACAGCGACGGCGCCGTGGAGATGTGGTGCGCGCCCATATCGCCGACACGCGTGCGCGAGTGGCGACGGATCTGATCACGCGATTGCAGGACAGCAGCACACATTCGCGAGCGGCATCAACATCGCTGTAACGATTCACTCAATCCCGGAAGACAATGAAGCGATTCCTGCGCGACACGTATCTCACGTGGACCGAGCGCCATCATCGTCCACCGGAGTCACTCGGATTAGCGCCCCGGTTATTCGGCATTGTCGCACAGCCGGCATCGTGGTTGTATCGCGCCGGAGTTGGTGTGAGTTGGACCGTCAGTCGGCGAAAGCCCTTCTCTGCTAATTCCAATCAGCAGATTGCCGTGATCGCATCGCCACTCGTGGGTGGTGTCGGCAAGTCGCCGCTGGTTGCGCAATTGGTCCACGATGCAACCGAACAGGGGCAGCGTGTAGCGGTCGTGACTCGTGGTTATGCGGCGGAGAAATCGTCGGTGTCTCCGGTGACCGTGAGGCGTGACGCGAGCAATGTCCACGCGGTCGGGGATGAAGCGGTCATGCTGGCGCAACAAACCGACGCGACGGTAACGGTCGCCCGCTATCCCGAAACGGCAATTGAACATGTGGCCGAGAATGCGGGTGTCGATCTCATTTTGCTGGACGACGGTGTCACCCGCCGATGGGACGCGGAGAGGCGGATTCTGGTCTTCACGGCGACTGATTTGGAGCTGCCGATACGCTATCTTCCCGCCGGACGCTGGCGCATCCCGCCCAAATATGCATTGCCGGCACACGGCGTGGCGATTATCCAGGACTCCAAACAAACGACTCCTGAACGTCAGCGGAGACACACCGCGAGGCTGGCCTCCTGGGGCATCAGCCTGCCGACCGGCTGGTATGAGACCAAAGTTGGCGGATTCGCGAGACTGAACGACACGGGGCAATTGCGGGAGGCCGCACCGCCATCGACATCCCCGTTCGCCTTCTGTGGGCTGGCAAACCCATCGCGCTTTCAACGCTCATTGCAGTCATTAGATGTCGAGCTGACAGGCTTCCGACAGTTCCCCGACCATCACCGCTATTCAGAGGACGAAATCTCCAGTATCGTCCAATCGGCACGGCACGCGGGCGCCGACTGGCTGTTGACCACTCACAAGGACGCCGTCAAGATCCGTCCCCACTGGCTGGGCGGCCTCCCCCTGTACATTCTGCGAATATCACTTGAATTGGCCCACGGGGCCGATATGTTGTCGGTCATTCTGGAGCCGAATGAATGACCCCTCGCCGACCGTCGCCACCATCCTCCAGGGTCGACGAGCGTGTGGATTTTCTGATCATCGGGTCGGGGATCGGTGGATTGTGGACGGCGCTCAAGTTGGCCGATCACGGCCGAGTGCTGGTTGTCACCAAGAAAGATGAAGCCGAGTCGAATACGAACTACGCCCAGGGCGGTATCGCCGCCGTCATGTCGCAGGTTGACTCGATTAATCAGCACATTGCCGACACGATAGCTGTCGGGGGTGAGCTGAGCCACCCAAAGGTCGTGCGACGGATCGTGGCTGCGGGCCCGGGGCTGGTGAATGATTTGATCGACGCCGGCGTGCAGTTTACGTACACCTCCCGCAAACACACAATGAACACTCTCGACCTTGGTCTGGAAGGTGGCCACAGTGCACCACGCGTCGTGCACTCGGCCGACCTGACCGGGCAGGAAATCGAAGCGTCCTTGCTGCACGGACTGAGCGAGCATCCGAATGCCGAGATGTATGTCCATCATCTGGCGATCGACCTGATGCTGGGCCCCAACGATGGCCAGCGCGCGTGTGTGGGTGCAATTGTTTTCGACCGTTTACGTCGAATCATTCGTCGCATCTCCTCACCGGTCACGATTCTTGCTACGGGCGGTTCTGGCCAGGTTTATCGCCACACAACCAATCCGATGATTGCCACCGGTGACGGGTTGGCGATGGCATGCCGTGCCGGGGCGGTGATGGGGAATCTGGAATTCGTGCAGTTTCATCCGACGCGTCTTTATCATCCGCGTGCGCAGCGATTCTTGATCAGCGAAGCGGTACGCGGGGCCGGCGGCATTCTGCGCAACCGTCACGGCGAAGCGTTTATGGAACGGTATCATCCCAAACGCGACCTGGCGCCGCGCGACATTGTTGCGCGGGCGATCGTGGCTGAGGCGCGGCGGACCGGCTCGCGGTGTGCGTGGCTCGATCTGACGCATTTGCGTCCGGCCTTTGTGCGTGAACGATTCCCCAACATCTACAAGCGGTGTCTCAAACTCGATATGAACATCACCCGCGAGCCAATTCCGGTGGTGCCGGCGGCTCACTACATGTGCGGCGGCGTTGCCACCGACCTGAATGCAAAGACGAACATCCCCGGACTGTGGGTGGCCGGTGAGGCGGCGCATAGTGGTCTGCACGGCGCCAACCGGCTGGCATCGAACTCGCTTTTGGAAGCAATGTTTTTGGCGTCGCAGGCGGCAGAATCGGCGGCCAGGGCAATGCCACGAATGCGCAAGCATCTACCCGCCAAACCACCGGCCAAACGTCTGCCTCCGATTGGGCGCGTCCACCAGCGGCACACCGGGTGGAAACGGCTGCAGAAGACGATGTGGGATGATGTCGGGATCATTCGTGATCGGAAAGGTTTGTCGCGTGCAACTAAAATCCTGCGTGAACTGCGGCGTGAAGCGGAGAAACGCTTCCGCCAACAGGGGATTAACGCCAACACGGTCGAGTACCGTAACGCTACGTTGGTCGGTTACTTGATTTCACGCAGTGCACTGGCACGGGAGGAGTCGCGCGGACTGCATTACCGTCTCGACTTTCCTTTGCCCGATGACGCACACTGGAAACAGGACAGCGAATTGAAAGGACCGGTGCGGTGAACACGGTCACCCACACCGAAGCGATCTGGATTCTGGATTTTGGGTCGCAGTACACGCAACTGATTGCGCGGCGTGTACGCGAACTCGGCGTTTTTTCGCGTGTGGTTCCGTTTTCAGTTGAGTTCGACAGCATCGACTGGTC